>CAZIGO010000093.1:0-8974 GCA_964538595.1 uncultured Chitinophagales bacterium
TTCAAACTCAGGAGCTGAACGGTGAATGGGCCAACCTTCATCAGTATCCACTTCTCCCAATCCATCAATGGACTCTCCCACGACATTAAACAAGCGACCTTTAATTTCTTCTCCAACAGGCATCTCAATAGGCTTACCTGTATTCACCACTTCCATATTACGTACTAAACCGTCCGTGGAATCCATAGCAACAGTACGAACGGTATCTTCACCCAAATGCTGCTGGGTTTCCAATACTAATCGTTCTCCATTCTCTTTTTCAACTTCTAAAGCCGTTAAAATATCGGGGAGCTCAACATCCTCTCCTTCAAAAGATACATCAACTACCGGGCCTATTACTTGGCTTATTTTACCTGTGTTAGCCATAACTTCTTGTCATTTATCGATTTTAAAATTAATGCCCAAAAATACGGTAATATTTTGACTTTAAAAACCACATAGGCAAATTATCCGTTAATAAATTTTACAATGAGTTTCCCCCTACAATGATTACTATTTTTACCTCCGCTTCACTTTTTTTCTTATATTTGAAAAGGATTAAGATACCACTCTTTATGTGTTCAAAAAACACCACCACCTGTCATTATTGCGCTTCTTCTTTTCACCCTCCCTATGCTGATACTCACTATTGTTCACACCAGTGTCGAGTAGCAGCCATAACCACTGCTTTTAAAAGACAAGAGGCCGAAGACATACAACAAGTTATGAAAAATATTCAGTCTGGGGCCTTAGGGAAATTAGTTTATCAACGTCAAAAAGAAGATAGTTTTACACAAAAGAAGGCCGCCCTTCAAAAAGAAGGCAAAGTATTATGTCCCATTTGTCACGGACGAGGACGTTACATGGGCGATAACTGTAAAGCTTGCTCCGGTAAAGGTTTTATTTCAGAAGCCGTCTGACAGTATGTAAACCCATTTAACTTATAATGGCGCCTTATCCGTTACGATATCTTCTTTTAATATTAATTCCTCTCATCAATTATGGAATTCTTTATTCACAGCCCCCTACCCAAACTATTCGCGGGAAGGTTATAGATCAAGCCTCTCATCAACCATTGATTGGTGCTGAAGTTGTTGTATTGGGGACTTCACCACTACAAGGAACAACCACCGACAGCACAGGACATTTTAAACTAAAAGATATTTCCATCGGCCGCTATGATATCAAATTCAACTACCTGGGTTACAAAAAGAAGGTACACCCTAATATTCAAGTTACCGCTGGTAAAGAAGTCGTATTAGAAGTAAGCTTACAAGAAAAAATATACACCACAAAAGAGATTGAAGTGACAGCTGAAAAGGATAAGAAGGAAGCACTTAATGAATTAGCCCCCGTAAGTGCCCGACAATTTACAGTAGAAGAGACGAATCGATTTGCAGGTACACGCACAGACCCGAGTCGTATGGTATCCAATTATGCAGGGGTAACCACCGCTAATGATGCTCGTAATGATATTATAGTTCGGGGCAACTCACCCGTTGGAGTATTATGGCGTCTCGAAGGTTTTGATATCCCCAACCCCAACCACTTTTCCACCCAAGGAGCCACCGGCGGACCGATCAGTATATTAAATAATAACCTGTTAGATAATTCGGATTTTTTCAGTGGAGCTTTCCCGGCGGAATACGGCAATCGTACTGCCGCTGTGTTTGACCTTCAAATGCGTGAAGGGAACAATCAGCAGATGGAATATACCGGGCAGGTAGGAATCAATGGTTTTGAGGTAGGGGTAGAAGGTCCAATTTCAAAGAAACAAGGGAGCTCCTTTCTTATCCATTATCGCTACTCTACTTTAGAAGTATTCGATATGCTCGGCATCCGGTTTGGCCCCTCGGGTATTCCCCGTTACCAAGATCTTTCCTTTAAAGTGAATTTGCCCACTACAAACTATGGCAACTTCTCGCTTATCGGTGTAGGAGGTAAAAGTGATATACAACTATTAGACAGCGAACAGGACTCTACCGATTGGACATTCACCAGTTCCGGGGAAGACATTATTTACGGCAGCGATATGGGGATGATAGGGCTTAAACATAGTTTCTCTTACTCCTCCGATCTATATGGCAAGGGCGGTATAGCACTATCAGCCAGTAACTTCAGAATTCAGGTAGACACTTTCGGTGCTGCTCGTCAAGACAAATTTACCACTTATGAAAATACATCTGTCGAAGGGAAAGCCAGTGCTTATTACACTTTAACTAAAAAGTTTAATGCTCAACACACCCTTCAAGGAGGTATCCGTTTTCAGCGCTTATTTTTCGATTACGAGGAGAAATACTTCCACCGGGGATACAATACCTATATCGATTTATTGCACGAAGAAGGGGGAACCTATCTTTTGCAAAGCCACTTACATTGGAAATACCGACTTACCGAAAAACTTACTCTTAATAATGGTCTTCATTATCAACATTTTACGCTCAACAACTCCCAAATGATAGAACCCCGAGCCGGCTTAGAATGGGAACTTCACCCCCACCACCAACTCAGTGCAGGTTACGGTCTACACAGTCAAACTCAACCCCTCCTCTTTTATTTTATGGAATTTTACGACCCTCAAAGGAGAGAATATCTGCAACCTAATGATGAGCTAGGGTTTACCAAAAGTCATCACTTTGTCGCCGGGTACGATTACTCTATTTCCCGCCACCTGCGACTAAAAACAGAAGTCTATTATCAACACTTATACGATGTACCGGTTAAAGGTGACGAAGAAAGCTATTTTTCAATGCTGAACGTCGGCACCGACCTGGAAGGGATGCCCCATGTCGATAGCTTGGTTAATAAAGGCACCGGCAATAATTATGGTATAGAACTTACCCTTGAAAAGTTTTTTAGTGAACACTATTACTTTCTCATTACTGGTTCTCTTTACAAATCCCAGTACACCGGGAGCGATGATATTCAGCGTCCCACCAATTTCGATGGTCGTTACACCCTCAACCTTTTAGGAGGATACGAAGTGCCATTAGGAGGAGCTGATAAAGTATTGGGGATAAATATAAAGTACGCTCTAGCGGGAGGGAACCGGTATATCCCTATTGACTTGGAGGCCTCTCGTCAAGCAGGACAAACCGTATATAAAGAAGAGGAAGCTTATAAAAAACAGTTCAAACCTTATTCCCGCCTGGACCTGAAAGCTGATTTTCAATTCGAACACAAAAACATTACTCAAAGCTGGTTCGTAACAGTAGAGAATGTTTTAGATCGCAAGAATGTGTTAAGGCGGGTGTTTGTCCCTGAAACCGGCAAAATTAAAACTGATTATCAATTGGGCCTCTTCCCCTATGGCGGTTATCGCATTAATTTTTAGGGTAGCAGGAGTAATTCAGAATAATCTAATCATTAGCTCCCTTCAAAATAACTTGTTCCATCCGAACATGAGCAAATGAATCAATATTCCACTTTTGATAAGGGACGTTATAGTCACCTAAATTGATATCAAAGCTCATAAATAATTTATACGCGACTTGGTGAGAATTTTTTTGCGGGACCAGGTTAGCTCGTATCTCCTTAAATTGGCGCTCATGATTGATGGAAAGATCACCTTGTATAAAAAACTGTTTGGGTTCACGAGGTAAAGTGTTTAAGTATTGATCATCCAACGTCCCTTTAAACTCTAAGTTGCCCGGTTGGAGGTATTGAAAAAAAGCTTTTACCGTATCGTGGGAGATCGTCAAAGTTTCCCAGGGCATCCCAATATATAAGGAAGCTTTATTGGGATGCAGAATAGCTTGTAATTTGTCACTTCTGGCAAAGATCACCGAATCTTGATAGGTAAGTACAAATTGGACATCACCATATCTCGTAACAAAGGTATTTCCCTGCTGTGCTACCCCTTTTTGACAAAAAAGCCCCAAGAGTACAATTAGTCCTATAATATATTTGAGCAAAGATATACGCACTAACAGATATTTAGAGTTCAAGATAAGACTTACAACCTATAATTTCCAGTCAATTATTTAATACTTCCCCGGACCACTCCCAATTATTTGGGTCTTTTTCTTATCTTTGTTGCTTCAGGAGTAACCTCAATTTTGACCGCCCCAGCCGCGCATAATAACTTTATTGATGTCATCTTACCCCTTGCTCTTCCTCAACTTTTCACCTATTCAGTTCCTCCTGCTCTGATATCTGACATAGAGATCGGAAAGCGGGTGGAAGTTCCTTTTGGAAAGACGAAGCGATATGCTGCTATTATACGCCGTCAACACCAACGTCAACCCACTGCTTATCAGGTAAAACCTATTTATACTGTTTTAGACGATGTTCCAATCATCCAGGAACGTCACCTTCAATTTTGGGAGTGGTTATCGGAATATTATATGGCTCCGATCGGAGATGTTATGAATGCGGCTCTACCCTCTGGCCTGAAGTTAGCCAGTGAAACGATCATCTTTTTAAACCCTCAATTTCAAGAAGCCCATCCTAATAGAAAGCTGTCATCTAAGGAAGCGCTTACTTTACAGCTACTCCGGGAACGACAATCATTGTCCGTAGCTAAGTTACGCAACTTTTTAGAGCAACAATCCATATATCCGTTACTACAATCCTTAATGGAAGACAATATTATCTCCATTAAGGAAAAAATCAAGTCGACTTATCAGCCCAAAACTTCTCAGTATGTAAAACTCCATCCCGATTACCGCTCCCCGGATCAAAAAGAAGCCCTTCATAAACAGCTAAAGCACGCCCCGAAACAATTAGCCCTATTAATGGCCTACCAAGAACTATCCTCAAAACAGGAGTCTATTCCAAAAAAAGAGTTAATTGAACGAGCGGATTGTTCCGAAAGTCCTTTCAAAAGTTTAGTAGAAAAAAAAGTTTTTAACGTAGAGGAAAAAGAAGTTGATCGAGTCCATTCTGCTTCTGCTCCTACTGCCGAAGACTTTGAGCTGACAAAAGTTCAACAATCAGCTTACAATAGTTTAAAAGCCCAGCTTCAACAGAAGTTAACGGTATTATTGTATGGCGTCACATCCAGTGGGAAAACCCATCTTTATATTCGTCTTATAGAAGATCAGCTCCACCGACAAAACCAGGTCTTATACCTGTTACCTGAAATTGCGCTTACCACACAGATCATTTCCCGGCTTCGCCGTCATTTTGGAGATAAGGTAGGAGTATACCATTCCCGGTTTACTGCTCGTGAACGGATGGAAGTATGGCAAAAGATCAAAAATGAAGACTATCAAATCGTGATAGGTCCGCGTTCCGCCCTCTTTCTTCCGCTCCAAGCCCTCGGGTTAGTGATAGTAGATGAAGAGCATGACAACTCTTATAAACAGTTCGACCCGGCTCCCCGCTATAATGCTCGCGATAGCGCCATTTACCTGGCTCAACTTTTTAATGCCCGGGTGGTACTTGGGACAGCTACCCCCTCAATAGAGAGTTACTTCAATGCTACTATCACTGAAAAATATGGTTATGTAGAACTTAAAGAACGTTACGGCGGGATACAATTACCGGAGATAGAGTTGGCTGACTGGCGGCGAGTGCCCCGCAAAAACCGGGTATCCGATCAATTCACCCCTACCCTTTTGGAGGCTATTAAAACTTCACTCAATGAGCAACAACAAATCATTCTATTTCAAAATCGTCGCGGCTACGTTCCATACTTAGAATGTAAAATGTGTGGTTGGGCGCCGTATTGCCGAAATTGTGACGTAACCCTCACTCATCATAAGTACGCAGATGAATTGCGTTGCCATTATTGTGGATATATGAAGAAGGTACCCTCCACTTGCCCGGCTTGCGGTTCCGGTAAAATCGAGGTACAGGGGTTCGGTACTGAAAAGATTGAGGAGAGTTTACAGCACCATTTCCCCGATGCTACGGTACGCCGGATGGACTTAGATACTACCCAACGGAAGCATGGACACCATGATATTATCCGCGATTTTGAGGAGGGACAAATCGATATTTTAGTCGGCACTCAAATGGTCACCAAGGGGCTGGACTTTGATCACGTAGGCATCGTAGGCATATTAAGTGCAGAAAGTTTATTAAACCATCCGGACTTCAGGGCCAACGAGCGCGCCTTTCAACTAATGGCACAAGTGAGTGGCCGGGCCGGTCGGAAAAAACAGCAGGGCAAAGTTATTATTCAAACCTATGATCCCGAACATCCTATCATACAATATGTTTACCATCACAATTATGAAAAATTTTATGAGAATGAATTAGCGCAGCGTAAAGCGTTTCGCTATCCCCCTTATTATCGTATGATCAAAATTACACTCAAACACAAAAAGCAACACAAGGTTGAATCCACTGCTCAAGAACTGGCGCACCTCTTAAAAGGACATTATCCGGACAATGTGTTGGGGCCTGAATATGGTAAAATACCCCGTCTCCGCCAATACTATATTAAAAACTTACTACTCAAATTCAATATCTACAAAATTTCTGTAGTAAATGTCAAAAAGAACCTCAGTCGCTTATTAGAAAAATTTGCAGCCAAAAAGAAGCACCGGCCCGTACGTATACAAATGAATGTCGACCCTCAAGATTAACAAAGGAGTTTGTCGTATCCCTCCAATAAAAAATATCCAAAAATGGAACTTTCTTTGTACTTTAGTATGTTATATAGACACATGATTTTTCACCAAAAACCATTGCTTTATGCCGGTTGAATTTACTGACGATAATTTTAAAGATAAAGTGATCAATAATTCTGATCAGCTTACTGTTGTTGACTTTTGGGCTGAATGGTGCGGACCATGCCGCATGGTTTCGCCTATTATAGAGGAATTAGCCAACGAATATGACAATGGCGATGTGCAAATTGGCAAATTAAACGTTGATGATAACCCGGATGTTGCACAAAAGCAAGGTATACGTAGCATACCGGCTATCCTATTTTTTAAACAGATCGGAGCAGCTTCCAAAGCGCAGCTCAAAGAAAAAATAGACAAGCACGTTAATTAAATTTCCCCTTCCTCCCTTTATAGTTTCGGTGGGATAAACCCGGTTCTCCCCCGGTTTATCCCACCTAATCATTTTCTATGGCCTCTTCCTTCCTTAAATTAGAAGATTTACAACAGTATGATAACCTGGAGCTATTAGCCCGCCGCGTAGTAGAAGGATTTATTGTGGGTTTACATAAAAGCCCTTTGCACGGATTTTCTGTAGAGTTTGCTGAACACCATCCCTATAACCCAGGTGAAGACATTAAAGATATAGATTGGAAAGTTTACGCCCGTACCGATCGTTTATATGTAAAACGGTATGAAGAGGAAACCAATCTACGTTGCCAAGTAGTGATCGATACTTCTTCTTCCATGTACTTTCCTTCTGAAGAGCGCAACAAGCTACAATTTTCGGTTTATGGGGCTGCTGCCCTCATGCATATGCTCAAGAAACAACAAGATGCATTCGGCTTAACAACATTTACCGATCAAATCAACCAGCATACCCGAACAAAATCTACCACCTCCCACTATCAATATTTATTAGCTCAACTCGAACAATTGTTGGAAAATCATAATGAACATGCCCCTACTTCAGCTGCTCAATGTCTCCACCAAGTAGCTGAAAGTATTCACAAACGATCTATGGTTATCATATTCAGCGATATGTTTGAAAACTTTTCCACCACTAAAGATTGGGAAGAGTTAGATGAGGAACGTCGTCATAAAATGGAAGAACTTTTTTCTGCTTTACAACATCTTCGCCATAATAAACACGAGGTCATCCTCTTTCATGTTACGGACAAAGAAAAGGAAATTGACTTTTCTTATAACAATCGACCCTATAAATTTGTGGATATGGAAACCGGTGAGGAAGTTAAGGTACAAGCCAACCGCGTCAAACAGTACTATACTAAAAAGATGCAAGAATTTAACCGGCAACTCAAGTTACGTTGTGGACAGTATGAGATCGACTTTATAGATGCTGATATCAATAAAGACTATAGTCAAATTTTATTTCCCTATTTAATTAAACGGCAACGCATGCAATAGAAATTATGCTCACCTTTTCACAGGCTAAAATTAACCTGGGTCTCCATGTTATGGGAAAGCGATCCGACGGTTACCATAATATCGACACCATATTTTATCCTATCCCTTGGCAGGAGAGTGTAGAGGCTATAAAATCGTCCGCTTCCTCTTTCCAATATTATTCCTCCTTTTCTCTACCGGCTACTTTCGGAAAAAATAACTTATGTCAACAAGCTTATCAAGGGCTACGAGATCATTATGATCTTTCGCCCGTCCAGCTTCATCTATTAAAAACTATACCGGTCGGTGCCGGTTTAGGAGGAGGATCCGCTAATGCCACTGCCACCCTCACTCTTTGTAACCAGTTGTTCGATTTAAACCTTTCTCAAAGTGACTTAGAGTATTGGGCCCAACAGTTAGGGAGCGATTGCCCCTTTTTCCTTTATAACACTCCCCACCGTGCGACAGGGCGAGGAGAAAAGTTGGAAAAAGTTCACCTCGATCTATCGGATTACAAAATTGCTATAGCTGTACCTTCTCTATCGATACCAACTGCTTGGGCTTATAAAAAAGTTACCCCTTCTGCGCCTTCCCATTCTTTAAAAGTATTGATTCAAGAACCCGTCGCTCAATGGTCTTCTATACTAAACAATGCTTTTGAATCGGTAGTTTTCGAGGCTTATCCTTTCTTGGCGAAGATAAAAGAAGAAATGTATAAGAAAGGAGCTATTTATGCCAGTTTGAGCGGAAGTGGATCGGCCATTTTTGGTATATTTGATAAGGCAGCAGCACTCACTGCTCTTCCAAAGCAATTGAATATCGCTGAAAAGCGTTTTTTTACCTGTCACCCCAATCCCCCAACGATATGAAGTTACATTATAAACAATATGGTCAAGAAGGTCCGCCCCTGATTATATTACATGGGTTATTCGGTTCGCTGGATAACTGGCATACCATGGCCCGTCAGCTTCGGGAGAATTATCAAGTCTATACCATCGATCAACGGAATCATGGCCGTTCTCCTCATACCG
>CAZIGO010000094.1:0-751 GCA_964538595.1 uncultured Chitinophagales bacterium
ATATCGGTCCTTCGAAGTGGCCGATGTTATCCGATATATTACAGAACAATAATTATGACAAGGTGTTTGTCCTGACTGATCATTTAGTAAAAAAGCATTGTTGGCCCAAATTTAATAACAATATAGCAGGAATAGCCACCACACTCATTACAGTAGACAGTGGAGAGAGCAAGAAAAATCTCCCCACTGCTAAATATATTTGGGATACACTGATCAAAAAGGGAGGCACTCGTCATTCGCTCCTTTTGAACCTGGGAGGCGGTGTAATTACTGACATGGGAGGATGGATCGGGGCTACCTATAAGCGGGGTATCGATTTTATTCATATCCCCACTACTTTATTAGCCCAAGTCGATGCTGCTATCGGTGGAAAGACTGCTATTAATTACCACCAATTAAAAAACCAGATCGGTTGTTTTGCATTTCCAGAAGCCATCTTTTGTTTTCCCCAATTCTTCTCGACCCTGCCCAAACGCCAACTTACCAATGGCCTGGCTGAAGTGATCAAACATGCTTTGTTGGGCAGCTGCTCCCTTTGGCAATCTTTACAAAACAACCTTACAACGACTACTCCTCTAACCGACTTCGATTGGACCTCTATACTGCAGCAAGCTATTTCTATCAAACAGTCTATCATCCAACAAGATCCATACGAAAAAGGGGTACGAAAGCAACTTAATTTTGGGCATACCCTCGGTCATGCCATCGAGAGTTGGGCTATGGACCAACACTTTTCGCTTTGGCATGGAGA
>CAZIGO010000094.1:761-1371 GCA_964538595.1 uncultured Chitinophagales bacterium
GCTATCGGGATGATATTAGAAACCTACCTTTCGACACAAAAGAGGAATTTCCCAGAACGCGATGCCCAAGCTATTACAGATTATATCAATCAACATTATACTTTACCGCCTCTTCCTACCGATAGTTCCTCTTTGAGGGACTTCCTTCGACAAGACAAAAAATTTCATCATAAAAATATCTATTGCACTTTACTGGACCAAATAGAGCAGCCCGTAATAGATATCGCTATTGAGAACCATGAGATCGATGATGCATTAGCTCACTACCAACAATTACAGTCATGATTTACGAAGTACTGCCCCCCGCTTCACAAATACAAGGTAATGTCAGCTTATCCCGTTCAAAGAGTATCAGTAACCGGGCTTTGATCATAAGAGCTCTTTGTTCTTCTACCTTTCAACTCCATCATTTATCTCATGCTGAAGATACCCGAAATTTACAACGTTCATTAACCACCTCATCCCGCTTGATCAACGCAGGAGCTGGAGCTGCTCCTTACCGATTTTTGTTAGCCTATTTTGCCATACAAGAACGGGAATGTATTTTAACGGGAACGAGCCGGTTAAAACAGCGACCGATCGGTATTTTAGTAGAATCTCTACGCCAACT
>CAZIGO010000094.1:1381-8960 GCA_964538595.1 uncultured Chitinophagales bacterium
ACGCCAACTCGGGGCCCGCATCAAATATTTAAACCAAGCCGGTTACCCCCCTGTCCGTCTCCAAGGAGGACAATTAAAAAGTAAGACGCTAACCATCGATGCCAGTGTCAGCAGCCAGTTCATCAGTGCACTCTTACTAATAGCCCCCCAGTTGAATGGCGGTCTCACGCTCCAATTGAAAAACAAACAGGTTTCTGCTCCCTATATCGAAATGACTTTAAAGCTCATGGAACATTTTGGTATTGCCACTGATTATAAGAAAGACACTATATATATTGCCCCTCAATCCTATAAAGCGCGAGATTATACGGTGGCTCCCGACTGGACCAATGCTTCTTACTTCTATTTATTGCCTGCTCTATCCCCAAACGCCTCGATCACGCTCCAGGATCTTCAACGAGATACCATTCAAGGTGATGCAATCATTCAATCTATTATGGAAGATTTTGGAGTCTCCTCCGAAGCAAAGTCAGCAGGTCTCACCTTACATAACTCCTCCCAATACTGTTCTCAACTTCAATATGATTTTACGAGTTATCCCGACTTAGTACCCACCGTATTAGCAGCTTGCGCCAGCACAGGAATACCTGCTACCATCAGGGGAGTACAACATCTGGCCATTAAAGAATCTAATCGCTTAATGGTGCTGAAAGAGGCGTTTAGGCAATTAGGAGTGGCCTTACTTCAAAAGGGAAAGGAATGGCAATGTAAAGGCCAAGTCCAATCTTCTTCAAAAATGCCCGTTATCGACACCTATAATGACCATCGGATTGCCATGGCTTTGGCACCGTTAGCGATTCCCTTAGGAGGTATACGCATAAAAGATCCGTTGGTGGTCGATAAATCCTTTCCCCAATACTGGCAGCAGTTAAAACAGGTGGGTTTCCAACTAAAGCCTATTGAGGGGGCACCCGATCTTTAAGTAAATGGTAACGAGAGCGGGGACGCCTTTCTCTATACCAACCAAACCCCTCTAAGCGCATTGCCTTCGGATCCACCTCTCTCATAGGGTGAAGGGTGGCACGGGGTTGCGATAAGAACGTAACTTCCTGTACCTCATTATTTTTAAAGCGGAGCACCATGTTCTCAGAGCGAGCTTCGTTTAGCCCCAAAAAACGATTGCTATCATCTTTAGCATAATACAAACTTTTCGCTCTGTTGCTCACAAATAACCGTCGAAGAGTATCATTGGTAAAATAGCCCGTCATATTCACCCCTTTCACCTGGTTATATAATTGGGAGTCTACCCGATTGACGATAAACCCATTCCGGTATATATCTAATTGCTGAATACTATTTTGTTCTGTCTTGACCGAGATAGTATCGCCACTCATCTGCGTATTGTTCGTCCATAGCATAGGGGACTGATAAAGCCAAAAGGTGGAGTCAGCAAAACTATACTTCAACGAATCACACACGGCCTGGAAACTTTGTTTTAGTATACTGACTTGGTGGTAAGCCTTAAACAAACGATATTGTTTCAAGGTATCTCCTATGGTATCTGTTTTGAGATAAGTCTTCAACGTATCTGCTGTTAAATAGAGTGAATCCCCGTCTTCGATATTGGTAAGTAGCGGCTGACGGGTGACCATGGCTCGTTTACCCTCTTTATAATATTTGCCATAATGTCCGGTAATAAAAGTTGTAGCACTCGTATCCTGCCATTGTACATTATTGATCGCCCGGCCGCGTCCGGCTTGTCGATCATAGTACAACGTATCCCCCTGAATAATATAGGCACCGGACTCGATCTGCGCTGACCGACTAAAACGGGCTTTCTCAGCCTTTGTATCATACCACCCGTACCGACATCGGATCGTATTTTCATCGCTGTATATGGTGGAAGGGCCCAAAAAGTAAACTATTTCCGTTTTGGTATTATAACGTAAGGTATCGCAACGTACCCGGTACTTGGGATGATCCAATTTTACATTATGCCGAAAATAAGCATCATCGCTATTCATATGATAATACCCTGTCTTACTGGTTAAAGTGTTCTTGTTATCCACTAATTTCCCGCCGGTCGTATAAAAAGCCAGGTCCTCCTTGATATTATAGGTAAGCTGGTCGGTGGTCAATTTCATGCTGGGCTTCTCCATTCGCACCTTTTCTTTCAAAACAGCTACGCGGCTAATACTGTTATAATGAAGTTTCTGTCCATAAATATTAACCGTATCACTTTCTTTAATATGTACATTACCATGGGCATCCACCTGATTTCCTCCATCGTAAACTAAGGCACTGTCACAAAATAAACGGGCCGATTTATGCTTCAACTCCACATCTCCCCGCAACTTTTTTTGCCGGTCCCCGTTATGTTTCTTAAACTCCATCACGTTAGCATTCATGATCTGGATAGTAGTCTGTTCCTGCCCCCAGAGAAAAGAGGAAACTACCATTGCTCCTACCACACCTATAAAATATTTGCTAAGCCGTGACTGGAGCGTTGTCATAAAGGAACACTTTAGAATGGAGTGGAATAAAGCGGTCAGTCTTTCTTCGATTTATCCGAATTTTTCTGTTTCCCTCCTCCAAAATTTACGATAGAAAAGTTGACGTAGCGATCGGGATTTTGTTTTAAGTCGTTTAATAATTCATCTAACGAGCGGGCCGATTTGTTTAAGTTATTATACAGTTCTTCATCCTGGGTAAGTTTACCCAACGATCCCTTTCCCTTATTTATTTTATCCATCGTCGTAGCAAAGTCACTAATAGCACTTTCTGCATTATTAATGGTAGATTTAATATTGGCTCGCTTTAAAGAATCGCTTACCTGCGACAAGTTGCTCAACAATCGATTCACTTTTTTGTTGTTCTTCTTCAAATTATTGGTGATAGAAGCGACGTTTTTAAATATTTTTTTCAAACGTTTAGACTCTTCCCGCACCATCGTATCGAGCCGGACTGAGGTACGGTTAAAATTATCGACAGCATGTTGAACATCCGATAGACTCCTCCGTATATTATTTCGTGTTTTTTTGTCCAGTAAATATTGCACGATCGTGGCCACGGAATCCAATGATGACAACAACTGTTCCGCCTTCAGTTTCACCGGTAACACTTCCTGGCGAACGGATTCTGACAAGTCGGGTTGTACCGCTGTTACCAAGGTATCCCCCGTTTTGGCTAGCTTTTTACTATCCCCTAACTTCAACCGTATCGCCTTTTCTCCCAATAAATCTGAACTTATAATCTCGGCCACCGTATTCTTGGGAATCTTTATATCTTTTTCCAGGTAAAAGGATACCACTACCCCCTCTTTGTTATCGCGCATCAATTTCATATTCTTGACCCGCCCTACTTTTAAACCATTTATCTGTACATGGTTGGAAGATGTTAGTCCCTGGACTTTATCATAAATAGCGTAGTACACCTGCTCCTCCTGGAAAAGTTTATTACCTTTCAGGAAACTATAACCCAATACTAAAGCAGTTATAGCGACGGCTGCTAATGCTCCTACTTTTGTTTCATTAGAAACTGTCAAAATAATAAATTCGTTACGCGCACAATATTTGAAATGACGTTCAAAGTTAATTATTAATGCGTTAAAAACATAAACTTAAGTTAACTAAAGCAATTTATAGAATACCATCAACGGACATAGCTTCCGTATTTTTCCTTCAAATAAAATTCAGCCCATAATTTTTTATTTTTGTGAAGATATTTTTTTACTTATGCTAAAAAATTATTTTGTATAGACCAAAAAATAGTTTAGAACGATTGAACTTTAACCGTTTTTATTAAAAAGTATTATCATGGAAACGATTATAAACTTTTTTGGCACATTACATCCCGTTACCGGCGCTTTACTGGGCACCCTTTTTACTTGGGGTTCCACCGGTCTTGGAGCCGGCTTTGTTGTTTTTACAAAGGATGTCAACCAGAAATTGTTAGACATGATGCTCGGCTTTACAGGGGGTGTAATGATAGCGGCCAGCTTTTGGTCGCTCTTGTCCCCGGCGATAGAAATGGCAGTAGAAAGCGGTGGTGTCCCGGGATGGTTCCCGGCGGCGGTCGGTTTCCTGATCGGTGTGCTTTTCTTGTACGGGATCGACAAATTATTACCGCATCTCCACATCGGCTTACCCCGTAAAGATGCTGAAGGCCTTGACACACAGTGGCGTCGCAGTATTCTTTTGATGCTTGCCATTACATTACATAATATTCCTGAAGGATTAGCGGTAGGGGTGGCCTTCGGGGCAGTCGGAACGGGATTACCCTCAGCCAACCTGGGGGCCGCCGTCGCCTTGGCATTAGGTATCGGCATCCAAAACTTCCCTGAAGGCATGGCCATTTCTGTTCCGCTCCGGCGGGAAGGGGTGAGCCGGTTCCAAAGTTTTAATATGGGACAATTATCGGCGATCGTCGAACCCATAGCAGCCATCATCGGAGCTGCTGCTGTCCTCTACATTCGCCCTATACTGCCTTATGCTTTGGCTTTTGCTGCCGGCGCCATGATATTTGTAGTCGTAGAAGAAGTTATCCCCGAATCGCAGCACAGTGGTAACACGGATCTGTCTACATTAGGATTGACAGGAGGGTTTATCATTATGATGATATTAGACGTAGCCTTCGGTTAATTTACTTCCCGCTTCATCTTCTTAACCCGCTCCCGTAAGGAGTCGATTTGCTGTTGTAACTGTTTGTTTTTTTTCTTCATGCGAAGCAACAATTCGGATTTTTCTTCTTCCCCCTGCTCATCAGAAATACGTGCCCACTTTTTTTGAGACTGTTCCCGGGAACGTCTGAAAATAATACTATCCGCTTTAACTTTCACAATACGACTTTCGCGATCTATAATACTGTCGAGATGTTGCAATTTATGGGCAATAAACGAATCCACCTCATTCATATACGGGAAAGAAAATTGGTAACGGCCTGTCCCGTCCTTTCCATGCAATACATTAATTTGCATTCCTCTTTTTTCAGCCGTCGTATCCAATCGCAGTTCAAATGAAAACTGCTCCAACTGGGTACGAATAGCATCCTGTAATTGTTTCACCCGCTCCTGTTCTTCTGCCAATGATCGTGACAAAGCAGGCAACTGCACTGAGAAAAGCGGGCTATCAGTGGCAATCGTCAAATTCCAGGGCGGGGAAGACTTACTATCGTTTTTATCCGGGCGAATACTCAGCAAACGAATAGCTACCCGGGCCGAACGAGGATCATGAGCCAATGTCCCTACCTGCACTTTTTGAGGAGCGGCAGCGGTAGTATCCCACTTTATTAATATAAACGTATCATTCTTAACGGGATTTTTTGCAATAGCACGGGGAACCGAAGCATTGTTTATACCCAGCGAACTTCTGAAGTCCGGGGAAGGCACACAGCGCGCCAGATCTTTTACCAAAGCCCGGTTAACCCGCCACAACTCATCAGCCACTGCTAAAGTATCATGGGTTTTATATAAACCGGTCTTCTTCAACCGGCGGGCATAATAGGTTAACACTGAATCAAAGGAGGCTCCTTTTTGATAACGGCGATCGAGCGTTTGTTTTAATTGTCGATACGAATGTTGGGAAGAAGTAACGGCATTAGATTTGATGAATTTGACCCAGCGCTTCCCTTTTTTTACTTCTAATTTCAAGAATTGTTTCTGTTGTTTATCCAGTGGTAACCGATTATATAACCCAAAATCCAGGACTTCTTTCTTTGAGATATCGCGTTGCTGAAAATGAGGGACCAAACCACTGACCAATGCACCAGAAGACTTCGACAACGTAAACGAAGAAGGCGCAAAAAAGTAGGCACCTACCAACAGGAACACCAACAACACCGCCACTGCTGACCGTGTATAAGGATGGAAGAGGTAATCCCGGAAGGAGGAAGCGGAACCATTCTCCAGCCGGTCTATCACCTTATCGGTAAAATTATCCGCCTTTAACCCTACCTCAGATAACGTTTTCACTTCCCGACGCAGCGCTTTTACCTCTTTCAATTGTTCTTGTAAGTGAGGCTCCTTTTCCAAGCGCTCTTCCAACAGGGCCGCTTGGTCTTGGGAAAGCTCACCATCCAGATAATCCCATAACAACGCTATATCGTTGGAGGAGGTATTCATGACTGCCACTCTTGTTTAACCGGTTCCAAAATCTCTTTTAGTTTTTGGCGGGCCCGGTACAAACGAGATTTTACCGTCCCAATCTTGCATTGCAACATACGGGCGATCTCATCATAATCATAGCCTTCGATATCTTTTAAAATCAACGGCAAACGAAATTTTGCGGGTAGCTCCCCGATTGCCTGTCGTACAATTGCTGAAGTCTCTGATTGTTCTATTTTATCCTGGAAACTCATGGTCGGCACTTTTGTTTCTTCTCTGAATGAAAAAATGTTGAATTTCTGCTTCCGCAGATGATCTTTACAACAATTAATGGTGATACGATAGAGCCATGTAGTAAACTGGGACCGTTTTTGAAACTGATCAATATTATTATACACCTTTATAAACACTTCCTGTGCTATATCATCCACCCATTGGCCCTGTTGAGGCCCGAGGGTTAGATGAACCAGGTTGCGGACTTTCCGTTGATGTTTATTCACCAACATTTTAAAAGCATGTTGGTCACCAGCACAAATTTGGTCCACTAACGTATCATCATCATTTTGTTTGGAAGCTATTCGCACCTTTCTTTTTTATTTAGACGTCGTGCTCGACAAAATGTTCCCAGGAAACACCGATTTTTTTGATCGATCGTTAAAAAAATTAATTTAAACAATTTTATATTGAGATAACACCTCGGTCAATTGTTCGGTCTGGGTTAAATGATAGGCCTGCAATCCTACATTCCGGGCTCCCTCTACATGCTGGGGGCTGTCATCAATAAAAAGTGTCTGGGCCGGCGACAAATCGTGATTATCGAGTATCAATCGATAAATGGCGGGTTCAGGTTTACGGGCTCCTACCTTGTTGGAGTAATACACGGCCTCGAAAAAGGGTTGTAAGCTATGGAGATCGTGTTGTTTCTTTATAATATGATGGAAAGCAGTATAATGGATCGCATTCGTATTGCTCAACAGAAATAGTCGATAGTCGGGTTTTAATTGTTTCAATAACTGCAGGCGTTCCGCCGGCAAATCCAATAACATATCATTCCAGGCCTCATCAATGGCTTCATCTGAAAGGGAAAGCTTCAAGTGTTTCCGTATTGCTTCCCGGAAATCACCGGCGGTTAACTCTCCCCTTTCAAAGCGGTTAAAGAATTGCTCCTGCTTAAACTTGGTAAAAATTTGCGGAAACCGTTTTCCGCCTAATTGCTTAAAGGCCCGTTCCGTTCTTTTATAATCGATATTGAGGATCACCCCACCCAAGTCAAATATTATATTACAAATGTCATATTTTGTATTGCTCATCATGTGCTATTTTACCTGCTGTGCGGTAGTGTGTTGCTCCAAAAATATGGTTTTGTTATTGCTATGACAGGAAATAAATGCCTAATTTTGTCTATTATTATTTGAGGGAAGGATAGCCGGAATAAAGACGAGACAATTCTTTCGGGCCCGTAGCTCAGCGGTCAGAGCAGCGGACTCATAATCCGTTAGTCGCAGGTTCGATCCCTGCCGGGCCCACTTACCCCTCTCT
>CAZIGO010000095.1:0-8865 GCA_964538595.1 uncultured Chitinophagales bacterium
GTGGTAATTTATACTGGTAAACTAGGGTCTTTGAAACGGTATAAACAAGATGTAAAAGAGGTAAAATCAGGTATGGAGTGCGGCTTGAATATTGAAAACTTCAATGATGTTAAAGTGGGTGACGAAATTGAATCCTTCGAGGAGATTGAAATAGAACGTACTTTGCAAGAAAGTCAGAAGGAGGCTAAAAAGAAAAAACAAAGCCAGCAAAAAGAGGCTTGATAGTTCAAGTTTTCCCTTTATTGTAAATAATGGTGTAGTTTGAAGTGTATTTATATTTTAAGAATTACTTCGTATTATCTTTTTGTCTGTGCTTTCCTTTTTTTGTCAATTAATGTCAATGCCTCGCCCAATGATACTTCTCAGCCGGAAAAAAATTTGAAGGTTACATTGGATGTGGGGTTGGATGGTCGGCAATCTTTTTTGTTTGCCCGAAATAAAACTGTACCTATCAAAGTAGGTGGTGTGAATTTAGGAATTGAAATAAATGGTTACTATCGAAGTGGCTTGGGATTTTATAGTTGGGATAAACAACAGAAAAACATTATCGTGCATGCCGGGAAACCTGATGAAAAAGAGGTGGCAGCAGATATTTCTTTCGAATATATGAGTTTATATAATGAGGTAGCTTGGCTACAGCGAAAGCAATGGGAATTGAGTACCTCCCTCCAATTAGGGATAGGTTCGGTAGTTATTACTTATAATAATGAGCAAGATCAGGAAGTAGAAGTATTAAATGAGGAACCGGGAGTAGCGGCATTGTCACTTCGCGGATATTATAAATTTTTTACTTGGCTTGGTGTTGGAGGGGGGGCAGGTTACCGCTATATGCTTACCAGTAAACAACCCGTTAAAGATCGTTTTAATGCTCCCTTTTATATGACATCGATCAAGTTATTTTTGTCTCCCATATTTAATGCTATCTTCAATCAACAAAAAATGGAACGGACAAAAGGGTGTTTAGGATGTTATTATGGATGTTTTAGCCTCTAATCAAGCATAAGATTACAGCCGCGCCGGTCACTATGATCTATTCTGCCTAAAACCTCAAATTGATCTTTGTTATTTTTACGACCCAAATCATCAGTGGCTATAAACGAACAAGAGTTTAAGTTTGCCAAGTCGATAATATTGATACCACCGGTATGGCCTACGGATAACTCGTCAAAAGGATCATAAATATCACGGATTCTAACCTTCATCCAGGGTGGGGACGAAAAGTGCCCTTTTCGAAGAGCGTAAGCTTGGGAAAGTAGTTCGGTCATCCCATATTCGGAATGCACCTTTTTGACATTGAAGCCCGATTGTAATATTTGATGTAACTCAGCTCGAATAATTTCTCTGCGTTTGCCTTTCATTCCCCCCGTTTCCATGATAATATGACCGGATAAATCAATCGGATATTTTTCTGCCATTTCCCATAAAGCGAAAGCGACTCCAATGAGTAATATTTGTCGATCCGTTTGCTCCTTTACTTTTTTTATAATCTTACGAAGATGGTCATAATTACTTAAGAAGAAACCACTGTATTTACAGTCACTCTGGTTGATAAATAACTGTACCATATGTACTAATGAAGCTCGTTCCCGTTCTAGGTAGGTGGGAAGTAAAGCCAGGATACAATAATTTTTTAAGGATCCATAGAAATGTTTAAACCCTTGCAAACAACTTTTATTATATAATTGAAGATCAGCAATGTAGTGATGAGCAGATTGAGCACTCGTAGTACCACTACTTTCAAATATCTGTTGTGTGGGCTGATTTTTTGTTATTACTTTGTGCGTTTTAAAGAGTTCGATGGGTAGGAATGGAATCTGATCAATATATTCTATAGTGTGTACATCGGTATCCAGAAGCTGTAAAAATTGGCGGTATACCGGATTGTACTCCGCTTGATACTTAAAGACAGTTAAGGTTGTAGAATGAAAATCTTGTTGGGCCGCCTTGAGTATATCCTGCTTTAGGGGAGTGGGGAGGTGCATACACTTTATAATTTATTAAAAACAATAACGTTATCTATATGCATAGAGATGTTAATAAAAAATATTAGCTTTAAAAAGGGATAAAAAATAACGTATGTATCGATTTTTGTTAAGCCTTATCATAAGCATTTTCTTTTTGCTGGCAGTAACTTGTAAACAGGATTGCCCCAATGCTGAAGATTGCCCGCGTGAACCTTCTATAGTATTTAAGAACTTGAGGATCAGTTCAGAACATGATTCCTATATCGATGATCCGCGGATAGATAGTCGCCCCCGGGATAGTATTCATATTATTTTGGAATTTAAAGATGGTAACGGAGATTTGGGAGGAAAGTCGGATAATAATTCCGATATATTTGTGTCTAATGATAGAGGATGCTTGATAGGAGCATTAGGTGATACTTCAATTGCTGGAGATAACTTGGATACGGTTCAGGCTAATGCCTTTTTAATTGATCAAAGGACAGGATGTAAACAAAGTTATACTATTCCTCATATTCCTTCACAATCTCGTATAAAAGCTATCTCAGGAGAAATTGAAATATCTAAATTAGGGGAGAGCTGCCGCCACTTACCTCCGAATAGGAAGTTCGATACCCTTAGGTATCGCGTATATATTCAAGACCGAGAAGGCAATAATAGCGATACTATAACTACTACTCCTATCGTCATCCGATGTCGTAAATAATAAATTACGGTTAAAGAGGGATCATTTATTTCGCTTTTCTTTTGCTGAGTTGTTCCAACACCCTAATATACATTTCCTCAAATTTTTTAGGACGTCGGACATAGTAATTGTAGCTGGTTAAAAATTGTTGGTAGGTTATGTTGTATTGTGTAAAGACTTGCCCATAATATTGCTCTGCCTTAGTCTTTTTATCTTTTTTGGGAACGGTATGGTTCAGTGCAGCCTCCGCTAAATGAATGTCACATAATATATTTTGCATCGTATCCGGAGGGAGGATATGTGGAGGCAACTTATTAGGGTCGTGGTTAGTAGAACATCCGCCCAGCACGATTATAAAAAAGAGTATTAACCCGTATCTTTGCACTCTAATAAATTGAAAATTATCATTTAACAAATCATAGTAACAAAAATAAACAAATGAGTGTAAAAGAACAATTAAATAGTCTTCTTCATCAACTTAATGAAGAGGATGTAACCTTAGTAGCAATATCTAAAAAAAAGCCCGTAGAAGATATACGATCAGCCTATGAAGCAGGACAAAAAATATTTGGTGAAAATAGAGCACAAGAATTGGTGAAGAAGCGCTCTCAGCTTCCCGAGGATATACAATGGCATATGGTAGGACATTTGCAACGTAATAAAGTAAAAAAGATAGCCCCTTTTGTCTCACTTATACATTCCTTGGATAGTTTGCGTTTGGCAAAAGAAATAGATAAGCGAGCTCAACAAAATGAGAGAGTGATAGATTGTTTATTACAAATTCATATTGCCCAAGAAAAGAGCAAATATGGGTTTGCTTATGAAGAGGTAGAAGAATTATTACAAGATAAGGCTTTCCAGAATCTTACCCATATACGGATTAGGGGAGTGATGGGGATGGCTTCATTTACCGGGAATACAGAACAAGTAGGGGAGGAGTTTAAATCATTGAATACCTTTTTTAAAAAATTGAAGCAAGAGTACTTCGCTGGAAATGACCATTTTTCTGAACTTTCCATGGGTATGACTAATGATTGGAAAATTGCTCTTGAGGAAGGGAGTACAATGGTAAGAATTGGCCGATTAATATTCGGTGAACGATAGTGATTGGATAAATAAACAGGGGCTAAAAATCAAGCGTTAAACCGATACTGGGCATGATGGGGAGCTGATAAACCGGGTCTTGACTGAAACGGTCTATATAAAAAATATTTCGTCGGTTGTAGACATTAGTAATGCTGGCCTGAGCTTGTAATTTTGTATTAACAGTTAGGGCGAAGGTACGCTTTAGAGAAAGATCCAGTCGATGGTAAGTAGGTAATCGCCCTTGATTCAAGGGACCATAAATTATACCTAAATTATTAGGGTTACTGACGTTTTGAGTGGTATAATTGGTATTAATGCCATTATTAAAGCGGATATTTTGATAAAAACCTTGGGTTTTAGTGAACGGAAAGCCGGTACCTAAATTCCAGCGAGCATTAACTTCCCAGTTCAAGTTTTTACCAAATGTGTAAGATCCTACTAAATTTAAGTTGTGCCGACGGTCGAAGTGAGGGGGATAGGTTTGGGTGCCATCATGCCGTTTAATCCATCCTAAGGTATAAGCCATCCAGCCGTACCATCGTTTATGTTCATATTTAAGTAGCACGTCGCCCCCGTAGGCATCACCGGTTTCAATTTTGTAATCCGGGTCATCTGGGAAGAGTTTATAGCGATTTATATTAATTAATTGAGTAAATCGTTTGTAATAACCTTCTACCTCTAAAAGAAGATCCTCTGTAATATTATATTCAGCACCTAATACTGAGTGGATAGCACGTTGTAAATTATTGGAAGCTACTTCCCCATTCGGTCGTTTGAGTTGTTCGGTAGGCCCGGAAAGAAAACCAGAAAATAGGCGCACCACATCTTGGTCAGAAACAGTACTGATAAGGTTTTGGGAATACAATCCTCCCCCTGTTTTGAGTCGAAAATAGTCGGTAACATTATATTTTAAAGCAAAACGGGGCTCGGGCGAAAAAACATTTAATGAACCATAATATTGGAGGCGTAAACTGGGTTCTACCACCCAATCTCCAAAGACTTCCCGGTACTTGATGTAACCTGCTAACTCGGTAGTACTTTGGTTTTGTTCAAATTTAATATCGGCGGGATTAAAGAACTCGAAATTAGTTTTGAAACCCGCCACATCAACGCCATATTTAATTTCCCCATTTTCTAAGAAATAAGTAAAATCCATACCCAGGTCAAATCCGGATATACTGCTTTGACGAGGTTGATTATCCCCTTCATCTAAAGAGATACCATAGTCTGAATAAGAGAAGTTTCCTTCTATCAGCATTTCAGATTGACCCGGTACGATTACGAAATCCGTTCCGAATCCCAGGTTATTCCATTGCAGCTTGGAAGTTTGTTGAAAATTTACAAAGTCGTTATAATTAAACCCAAATAGGTTAAATTTACTTCCATTGGCGGTGTTAAATGATACCTTTCCATATAGATCTGTAAATTTATAAGGGAGGCCATCACAGGTCTGACAATACATTTTGGAAGGATCTTGTACGAGATCATTAAATGAAATGGGTTCTTTCCGTTCATCCATATATTGGTAGAAAAGTTTGGACGATTTATTCAGATAAGAATGCTTCGCTGTAAAAATAAAAGAAGCATTACTACCTCCCTCTTTGGTAAGTTTTTTGATAGGGCCCTCAAAAAGTACTTTGGATAAGAATGGATTAGTAGAAACCTTGCCGGCAAATTTCTTTTTGTTACCGTCTCGCGTTTCAATATCGATTATGGCTGAAATTCGATCGCCATGTTCTGCTCCAAAACCGCCTGTTTTAACATTTACATTGCGGATAATGTCCGTCTCAAACACAGAAAAGAAACCAATGGAGTGGAAGGGGTTATAAATGGTCATACCATCTAATAACATTTTGGTCTGGATAGGGGTCCCTCCCCTAATATAAAGTTGCCCCCCTTGTTCGCCGGTAAAGACAACCCCCGGTAATACTTGTAAATATTGGGCGAGATCAGCCTCGGCACCAGCAGCGGGAATTTTATTAATTTGCTGGGGGGTTATTTTGGTAGCTGAAACTTTTGTTTCTGTGCGAGCTTCTTGAGATTGAGCCGAAACTTGTACGGTTTCCATTTGAATAGCTCCCTTTTTTAAATAAACCTTTTTACTTACCACCTCGCCGGCAGAAAGGGAAATCGGAATTTGAGCGGTGTCATAACCTAAATAGGTAGTTTGTAAAACATAATCGCCCGCTGGCACTCCATCTATAGAAAAATATCCGTTGACATCTGTAGAGGCACCATAGGTCGTTCCTTTCAAAACTACATTGGTAAATATTATAGGTTCTCCATTTGATTTGTCGTATACAAAACCTTTAATTGTTCCTGTTTCTTGCGCCATTAAAGTCATAACACTCCCTATGCTGAATACAACGATCAGCAAATATTTTGTTATTCCGTGGCGCATAGTATAAATCTTATAGTGTAACTTCCCCTTTCCCTTCTCTGACCAGGGTGGGCGTATTGTTGGTACAATCGACAACAGTAGAGGGGACATTATCTCCATAGCCTCCATCAACAACAATATCAACCTTTTTTTTGAATTCGTCGAAGATGGCCTCCGGATCGGTCATATAGTCTAACACTTTATCCTCATGATGAAGAGAGGTGGCAATAAGGGGAGCCCCCAATTCTTGTACAATAGCTTGTGTAATTTTATTATCGGGTACCCGCAGACCGATGGTTTTCTTGTTAGTACCGAATAACTTGGGTACTTTTTGGCTGGCATTTAAAATGAAGGTGTAGGGACCAGGCAAGTGATTTTTTAGTAATCGAAAGATCGGCTTATCGATATCAGAAGCGTATTCTGAAAGATTGCTAAGATCTTTGCATATAATTGAGAAATGGGCTTCTTTTGGCTGAACCCCCTTTAACTCACATATTTTCTTAAAAGCTTTTTTGCTGTTAAGACTACAGCCAAAAGCGTAGACAGAGTCGGTAGGAGTGATGATGACACCGTCATTTTGGAGGGTATCAATAACTTTGGTAATCTTTGTAGGATTAGGGGTATCAGGATTTATCTTTAATAGCATACTGTCGGAATTTAGAAATAATCAGGGGTAAGAATTATCATTTAATTCTTAATAGCTTGCGTCACTTGATCTGCTGCTTCAGATAATTCAATTGCGGAAGCCACTTCCAGATCAGAATCATCTATCATTTGTTTCGCTTCTGTAGCATTGGTCCCTTGTAATCGCACAATAATGGGAATATCTAAATTGTCGAGGTTTTTGTAAGCTTCTATAACCCCTTTGGCCACTCGGTCACATCGTACAATCCCTCCGAAAATATTGATGAGAATGGCAGCTACGTTTTCATCTTGAGAAATAATTCGAAAACCGGCTTCTACTGTTTCAGCATTAGCCGTTCCACCTACATCTAAAAAGTTGGCCGGTTCCCCACCTGCCAATTTAATGGTATCCATGGTAGCCATGGCTAAACCCGCTCCATTTACCATACAACCTACGTTGCCTTCTAACTTAATAAAACTTAATCCATATTTACTGGCTTCCACTTCGGTAGGATTCTCTTCGGTTATATCGCGCATTTCTTTTAGATCAGGATGACGGAATAGGGCACTATCTTCTAGCTTCATTTTGGCATCAACGGCTAAAAGTTGTTTGTCAGAAGTACGAAGTAACGGATTGATCTCTATCAACGAAGCATCGCTTTTTTCAAAGGCTTGATAGATATTGGGTAGAAATTTTAGCATTTGTTTAAAAGCTTCTCCCTCTAAACCTAAGTTGAACCCAACTTTACGAGCTTGGTAGGGTTGTAAACCTAAACCGGGATCGATCCACTCCTTAAAGATTAGATGGGGTGTTTGGTCAGCCACCTCTTCAATTTCCATTCCCCCTTCGGTGGAATACATGATCACATTTTGTCCTGTCTCTCGATCAGTTAGTATACTTAAATAAATTTCATCGGGCTCAACTTCTCCCTCGTAATAAGCATCTTGGGCAACAAGTACTTTCTTTACCTCTTTTCCCTCTTCATCGGTTTGAGGGGTGACTAACTTCATACCCAGAATATCGTCGGCTTTTTCTTTAACTTCATCTAAGGATTGGGCTAATTTAACTCCGCCTCCTTTTCCTCTTCCCCCCGCGTGGATTTGAGCTTTAACGATCCAAGCTTCCGTTCCTGTTTCTTCCTGTAATTTTTTCGCCACTTCTACTGCTTTATCTGGGGTATCTACTGCTTCTCCTGATTGTACGGGAACGCCAAAATCTTCAAAAATTTGCTTTGCTTGATATTCATGTATATTCATATCCTTCGTTTATTTAAGTGAGTAGATAGGAGGTAACCAAAATTAATGCAAATCCTTGTAAAATTCAAATTTGGATTCTATAGAATTGATGGGAGTAAATATTATTATTCCCCGTTGCTTAAATTAATAGAACGTCGGAGATAGGAGAGAAGAGCTGTCTGTTGTTCAGGGTGAAACCATTTGATAGATTTATTCTTTTTGAACCATGTAAGCTGTCGTTTGGCAAATCGACGGGAGTTCCGTTTGATCAATCGTATAGCTTCGGAATGATTATAGGCGCCTTCCCAATAATCAAATATCTCTTGATAACCTACTGTACGAAGGGCCGGGTAGTTTCGGTAGGGATATACCTGGGCCGCCTCTCGGAATAAGCCGGCTTCTATCATTTTATCTACGCGCTGGTTAATTCGCTCATATAATGTTTCCCGTTCTCTGTATAAGCCGATGATTAATGACCGGAAAGGACGGGGCTTTTTGTTTTCAGGACGGTTCCGATAATAAGAAAAAGACCGTCCCGTGGCTTCTATAACTTCCAGCGCCCTGATTAACCGTTTATGGTTTTTAAGGTCCACTTCTCCGTAATATTGAGGATCAGCCTCTTTCAGCTTTTGTTGCAGATAGTTGAGCCCTTTTTCTCTATGTATACGATTCCATTTTTGACGTATCGAGGAGGGCACTTGGGGCATTTTGTTTAAACCTTCCAACAGCGCTTTTATGTATAATCCAGAGCCTCCTACGGTAACCGCTACCTTTTTTTCGTTATATATGTTTTGTAGTCGTTGAAGGGCTTTTTTTTCAAAGATACCGGCATTGAATTTATCCAATATAGAATACTCATTAATAAAATGATGGGGTACTTTATTAAGCTG
>CAZIGO010000096.1:0-8846 GCA_964538595.1 uncultured Chitinophagales bacterium
CCACACCATCACGGATGACACGCACTTGTGCATTACGTTGTATTTTACCGTCATTTACATAACACCCCGCTATTGTTCCCACTTTACTAATCTTAAAGGTGTCCCTGACTTCAGCAGTACCCAATATTTCTTCTTCTACTTTGGGGGCCAGCAATCCTTCCATAGCGGATTTGACTTCTTCAATGGCATTATAAATAACTGAATAAAGGCGGATTTCAATATTTTCTTGTTTAGCTGTTTGTTTGGCGCCTGAAGAAGGACGAACTTGGAAACCTATAATAAGGGCATCAGAAGCAGCTGCTAACAGCACATCAGATTCTGATATTTGGCCGACTCCTTTATGCACAATATTGACTTGCACTTCTTCAGTAGAAAGTTTTTGCAGTGCGTCAGCAAGGGCTTCTACAGAGCCATCGACATCACCCTTCACAATAATATTTAACTCCTGAAAGTTCCCTAAAGCCAGCCGACGTCCAATTTCGTCTAAGGTAATGTGTTTTTGAGCTCGTAATCCTTGCTCTCGCAATATCTGTTGTTTTTCCTGAGCGATTTCCTTGGCTTTTTTCTCATCATCATACACTTTCATAGGATCGCCAGCTTGAGGAGCACCATCTAAACCCAATATTTGAACAGGTGTACTGGGACCGGCCGATTCGATTTCATTACCATGTTGATCAAACATAGCACGGATACGACCGTGGTAAGCTCCTGCCACTACATAGTCACGGTGTTTTAAAGTTCCTGCTTGTACCAAAATAGTAGCTACATATCCTTTCCCTTTATCTAATGTTGCTTCAATAACAGTACCTCTGGCATTTTTATCAGGATTAGCTTTTAATTCTTTCAACTCCGCTTCTACAATGATCTTTTCCAACAATTCTTCTACATTTTCCCCGGTTTTTGCTGAAATTTCCTGGGACTGATATTTTCCGCCCCAATCTTCAAGGAGAATATTTTCCTGAGAAAGCTCCTCTTTAACTTTATCGGGGTTAGCATTGGGTTTATCAATTTTGTTAATAGCAAAAATCATATTAACCCCGGCAGCTTCGGCGTGGTTAATAGCTTCTTTGGTTTGCGGTTTTACGCCTTCATCAGCAGCAATAACGATAACAGCGATATCCGTCAACTTCGCTCCTCTGGCACGCATCGCTGTAAAAGCCTCGTGACCAGGAGTATCTAAAAAGGCAATAGGTTTACCATCTTTCGTCTCTATTTTATGGGCTCCTATATGCTGAGTAATACCTCCTTCCTCTTCTTCCCGGATATTTGATTTCCGTACATAATCCAACAACTTCGTTTTTCCATGATCGACGTGACCCATAACAGTCACGATCGGAGCTCTTTCCTCTAAATCTTCGGGGCGATCTTCTTCCTCTTCTTCCAATTCTTCTTCCTCTTTTTCTTTAACATCAACGAAATCCACTTCATAGCCAAATTCATCAGCTACCAATTCAATTAACTCAGCATCTAAACGCTGGTTAATAGACACCACAGCTCCTAAGTTCATACAAGTGGTAATCAGATCATTGACGGAAACATCCATCAAATTAGCCAATTCGTTGGCTGAAATAAATTCGGTGACTTCGAGCTTTTTTAATTCTTCTTGCTGTTTTTTCTTCTTTTCGCGAGCTTCTTTCTTTTTCTTAGCGCGTTTACGTTTTTGTCGTAACTTCTTGCCTTTCTTTGAAGACATTTTCGACAAAGTATCCTTCATCTTACTTTCCACCTCCTCTTCAGAAACCTTGGGCTTTTTCTTCTTCTTTTTCTTGCCCTTTCTTTTTCGTTTTTTCTTTCGCCGTTTTTTTCTTTTACGTTTTTTACGTTTCTTGGGCACAAATTTATCCGAAGAAGAAGCCACTAATTTCTGTTTCTTCTTTTTATCCTTGTCTTTGTCCTTATCTTTATCTTTCTTCTTTTCTTCTTCTTGATCTGAAAGATCAATCTTATCCACCACTTTTGGTCCTGATAAACTTTCTACATCAGATTCGATCTTTTCTTTACTACCACTGTCCTTTTTATTTTTGAACTTGATTTTTTTCTTCTTCTTTTTCTTGCGCTTTTTCTTGCCTTTCCCTTTTTTCTTCTTTTTCTTCTTCTTTTTCTTTTCTTCCAAGTCTACTTTCCCCACTACCTTCGGCTGTTCTAACTTATTAGAATCTTCATCCTTTTCTTCTGAATCCTTTTCTTCGTCTTTTTTAGATTTTTTAGTATCGATAGATGAACCCGACACATTTTCAATCAATATTTCATCTCCTTCTTCCTTCTTATTCTTATCCGATTTTTTATCTTCTATATTAACAGTTTTATGCTCACTTTTCCCCAATTCAATCTTTTCGGCCTCCTCTTTAGCCAATTTCTCCGATTGGAACTCATGTAATAAGGCTTTATACATTTCGTCCGTTAGCTTAGCCGTAGGTTTCCCGGAAACTTCAAACCCTTTTTCTTTAAGTGTTTTGGTTATAGTGGAAGTACCTACATTAAGTTCCTTCGCTACCTTAATTATACGTTTCTTTTTACTTTTAGCTGCCATTGTACCGTCTTACATTTTCTGGTTCAACAATAATTACATTCCCAAACATCTCTTTAAGCCCCTATTACCTAAACAAATGTGGTTGTAAATAAATTTCATCGCATGCTTACAATTATTCCATTTCTTCTTTCAGAATCTTGATCACTTCTTCTATTGTTTCCTCTTCCAACTCCGACCGGCGCACCAACTCTTCAACTTCTAGCTCCAATACACTATTGGCGGTGTCACATCCGATTGCCTTAAGATCATCAATTATCCATTCATCGATCTCATCAACAAATTCATCTAAGTCAATATCATATTCATCCTCGACGTCATCACGAAAGACATCTATCTCATAGCCGGTGATCTTACTGGCTAATTTAATATTTAACCCTCCTTTCCCAATAGCTTGTGATACCTGGTCAGGGTCAAGATATACAGAAGCACGTCGTTCCTCTTCATCCAATTCGATCGTATTAATTTTGGCGGGATTAAGCGCCCGGGAAATTAACAAACTGGTATTGGAAGTATAGTTAATGATGTCAATGTTTTCATTTCTTAACTCCCGCACAATACCATGGATACGAGAACCTTTCATGCCCACGCAAGCGCCTACCGGGTCAACTCGATCATCATAAGACTCGACAGCCACTTTTGCTCTTTCCCCCGGTTGACGAACAATATCTTTTATAGCGATAAGCCCGTCAAAAATTTCAGGCACTTCCAATTCCAATAGTCGTGCCAAGAAAGCATTATCGGTCCGCGACAATATGATAAAAGGGCGATTCTTTTTCATCTCCACTTTCTGAATAACAGAACGAATAATATCACCTTTTTTAAAACGATCAGCCGGTATTTGTTGTGATTTAGGGAGAATAAGTTCATTGCCTTCATCATCTAACAAAAGAATTTCTTTTCGCCAAACCTGGTAAACCTCTCCAGTAGCAATCTCCCCCACTCGATCTTTATATTTTTTATAAACCTCATCACGCTCTACTTCGTTAATACGAGCTACTAACGTCTGACGGGCCGCCAAAATAGCGCGACGTCCAAAATCCTCCATTTTTACAGGTTCCACTGCTTCTTCTCCCACTTCCAGATCCTCATCTATTTCCAAAGCATCACTTTCTGCAATTTGTGTGTTTTCATTCTCCACTTCTCCATCTTTTACCACTTCTCTACTTCGCCAAATTTCCAGGTCACCAGTATCTGTATTAATAATTATATCAAAGCCTTCATCAGTATCATATTTCTTCCGCAACAAGGTTTTAAAAACATCCTCTAATATGCGAATCATCGTAGGCCGATCGATATTCTTAAACTCCTTGAATTCCGCAAACGATTCAACTAAGTTTATTGCTTCTTCCATCAGTCTTGATTTATTTAAAATTTTAAAATTAAACGAGTACTCTTAATATCTTCAAACGGTATTGTAAATTCTTTTGTTTTAAAAGCGTCTAATTTCTTTTTTCCTTGTTTTTTACGCTTCTTTTCCTCTACTACTATTTGATCATGATCAACAGATAACAATTTCCCCTTTTTTCGTCCTCCTTTTTTTGTTCGCACTTCCACTCGCTCCCCAATATACTTATAATATTGGCGTTCCACTTTCAAAGGCTCTGTAATACCCGGTGATGAAACTTGCAATCCATAATCTATTCCCTCTTCCTCCAGTTTGTTCCGTAAATAGCGATTAACTTCAGCACACTTATCTATCGTTATCCCTTCATCACTGTCAATAAAAACTTTAGCATTATTATCCTGCGACACTTTTATATCCACTATAAAGCAGTCGGTTCCGTTGATCTTTCGACTCACGAATTTACGGATCATATCCTCAACGGCCATAATCTATTTTTACACTATCTACCAATAAAAAGAGGGGACAAAGTCCCCTCAGATAATACAATATAAAAAATATCATCTATAACAACACAAAATTAGCTATTTTTTTTAACTATTACAAGCTGCATCAGCCATTTCCTGTCGCTTTCCTCCCTACTTTTTTCTCTTTAAACGATCCGGTCAGATTCGGTAATTTTGATAATATTCAATAAATTGGCAGTGAAATACTAAAACACATGATCAATAATAAAAAAATAGTAGTAGTATTACCCGCTTATAATGCGGCAACTACTTTAGAAAGTACCTACAGAGAGATCCCTTTCTCCATCGTCGATGATGTGGTATTGGTGGATGATGCCAGTGGCGATAAAACCGTTAAAATAGCGAAGCGATTAGGCATAAAAAATATTGTCACTCATCCCAAAAACAGAGGATACGGGGCCAATCAAAAAACTTGCTACCAGCAAGCTTTACAATTGGGAGGGGACATAATTATAATGCTACATCCCGACTACCAATACACGCCAAAATTAATACCTGCTATGGCCAGTATTATTGCAAATGATGTTTACCCCGTTGTGTTAGGCTCTCGCATTTTGGGAAAAGGAGCGTTAACCGGCGGTATGCCCCGTTATAAATACTTAGCCAACCGAATACTTACCTTTTTACAAAATCTGTTAGTCAATGAAAAACTTTCTGAATATCATACGGGGTATCGAGCTTTTGACCGCAGTGTATTAGAACACATAAACTTTGAAGCCAACTCCAATGATTTTGTTTTTGATAATCAAATGTTATCTCAAATTATCTATGCTGACTTTGAAATAGCAGAGGTAACGTGCCCCACAAAATATTTCGATGAGGCTTCCTCGATCGATTTAAAAAGAAGCATTAAATACGGAATAGGGGTTATAAAAGTATCTATAAAACATTTTCTGCAACGAAAAGGCATCGCCCATTTTACTCTTTACCAACGTTAAAACAACCAAACATTTTTCATTTTTTTATGTAAAAACTTTCAAAACATATATATTTACAGTTCAAAAATGTTTAGTATGCTAAAACGGCCACCACTACTTTTCTTTTGCCTTATATTCACCACACTACTCTATGCTCAACAAGATTTTAGCGAAAATGAATTACAAAATATTGCTGATGATCTCTATGAAAGCAAACGTTACAACAAAGCCCTGGAATACTATCGCCAATTGGAAGAAGAATATGGTATTGAAAGTGCTGAATATCGTTACAAAATAGCAATAAGCTACTTAAACACTAATGTAGATAAAACGCAATCCATACAATATCTCGATAAAATTGAAAAAGATGATTTAAGTGATGAGGAAAACTTCTATTATGCCTATGGGAAAGCCTATCACTTCAATTATGAGTTTGATAAAGCCATTACACACTTTGAAAAATTTTTAGAAGAAGCTAATAACAATGATGAAAGACGCGATGAGGTTAAGCGGCGCATAGAAATGTGTAAGAATGGTAAATCGCTAATTAAAGACTCGGTAAATGTTACCATTTCCAACTTGGGGGACCAAGTTAATACCAAATATCCGGAATACACTCCCGTTATTTCTTCTGATGAAAAGAATCTTATTTTTACCAGTCGCCGTAAAGGGTGTGTAGGGGGCCTACAGCGTAAACCGAATCAGCCTGATGAATTATATGGTATCTACTTTGAAGATGTTTTCTATAGCAAGAATAAACAAAGTGAATGGACTGCTCCCGAAGGTATTAGTAATATTAATACAACAGTTCATGACGCAGCTATTGCCCTTTCGCCAGATGGTAATAAATTATTTGTATACCGCAGTGATTCTGTAAAGTATGGTAACATATTCGTTTGTGACCGAGAAGAGGAAGGTTGGAGTGCCCCACAAAAAATGCCGTCCCCCATTAACACTAAATATTGGGAAGGTAGTGCAAGTATCACTCCCAATGGTAAAGTACTGTATTTTGCCAGTAACCGTCCCGGTGGACAGGGAAAACGAGATATATACAAAATTAAGAAAAAATCTTCCGGCGAATGGGGCGAATCTCAAAACCTCCGTCCCACTATCAATACACCTTACCAAGATGCCCCCCCTTTTATTCGCCCGGATAAACAAACGCTCTACTTTAGTTCTAAAGGACATAACAGCATGGGCGGTTATGATATTTTTAAAACCCAACAACAGGATACCAGTTGGACAACGCCTATTAACATAGGTTACCCCATTAACACGACAGATCAAGATATTTATTTCGTCATATCCGGCGATGGCCAACATGGTTATTATGCTTCTGCACGTGATGACAGCTATGGTAATTTGGATTTATATCAGATGGATTTACCAGAACGAGCCAAACCTCAACGTGTTATAGTAGTGAATGGTCGAATTATTAATACTGATAGTGTTACCCCTATTTCCAGTCAATTAACCGTTAATACTCTTCAGGAGAATGATGTTGTTAAAAGAGAGAAAAATGTGGAATATGATGCAAATACCGGGGAGTTTACCTTATTCTTAAACCCTAAAGAAAAATATACTATTAAGGGGACCGCTCCTGATTATGAATCCGATCGAGATACTATTACCACAACACCCGCTGACAAACAGATCCCTTTCCAATGGTTAGTACTAAAAAAACCCGTTAAGGAAAAAGAAGCTACTGCTACCAAAAAAGCCACTGTAGAGAAAGATACTGCCTCCCCCGCCCCGTCTCCCGAACCTTCTTCAGCCACTAAAGGAAAAGTATTTATGGTTCGCTACTATGCCTTTGACAAAGCTACCTTATCTGATAAGGATAAGCAACAATTAAACAATTTAACCCAATTATTAAAGGAGTACTCCTCATTAAAAGTGGAAATTGGGGGACACACCGATGCTATTGGTACTGACCGGTATAATGAAGAATTGGGCAAAGCCCGTGCTCGTGTGGTTTCAGATTATTTAAAACAACAAGGCATCAATGAAGAACGGCTCTCTACAGCATGGTATGGAGAGAATAAACCCTTCGCTCCCAATGTCCTCCCACATGGAGTAGACAATCCCAAGGGGCGTCAGCTAAACCGGCGGTCAGAGATCATTATAAAAGGGCCAACCTCTACATTAAATCAAATCAGTGCTTCGGAACTTGAAATCCCGGAAATTAACCAATACAAAAACCTACTTGATGAGAGTACGACCGCTACGAATGTGACCTATAAAGTTCAACTAGCTGCCTACCTGGATAAACTCCCCGAACAATATTATAAAGTTTTTGATAATATCGATAAAGTACCCACTTCGCAAGACCAATTAAAAAAGTTTTTAATTGGGTCATTTTCCACCTACGATGAGGCCAGTAAGATTAAAAAGATGGTCCGCCAGATGGGAATTGAAGGAGCTTTTGTTGTCCCCTACCAGAATAATGAACGTATTCCTATCGACAAAGCCTTAGCAAAAACACAGTAAATGGGTTAAATGCTTTTCAAACATTTTCTAACTTTGGGGTAGCTATATAAAAGTGCGGATCATGATATATGAAATCTATTAACTTACTATTATTTAGTTGGATTGGCTTCTTCATTTGTATTGTAAATCCGCCCACCTTCAGTCAATCGAGCCTTCATACAAATAGCCTTAATAAGCTAAAAAAATACGGTGATAGCGCCTATCACCTCCACCACTACAGGAGAGCTCTATCTTACTATAAACAACATGCGAAGGGGACAGACGATCTAACCCCTGCGCAACAATATAAATTAGCCCATTGCTATTTAAAAACAAGGGTCAATAAGCAAAAAGCCTATCATTTGCTATCCCCATTATCATCCAAAGAAACAGGGGACTCCCATTACTATTTCACCCTGGCGAAGGCAGCTCATCTTAACTATAAACTTGATACCGCACTCCACTTTTATAACTTGTTTATCCAACAATCAGGAATAGCTGCTAAAAAAAGACGGCAAGCCGAGAGAGCGATATCAAATTGTAAAAATGCCAAAGAGATAATGAGGGATACCTTGCCAGTAACTCCCCAAAACCTGGGTCCAACTATTAACACTGAGTATGACGAATATAATCCTGTCATTGCTACAAACCAACAAACTCTCCTTTTCACGACACGCCGCCCCGGTTCCGAGGGGGGACTTCAAATTAAACCGGGTCAACGAGATACGTTATTAGGCACTTATTACGAAGATATTTGGAGGAGTTCCCGTAAAAATGATTCTATATGGTCTCCCCCCCATCCCCTGGACACTTCAATCAACACCCCAAACCATGATGCTGTCAGAGCCCTATCGCCCAGTGGAAGTAAGTTGTTTATGCAACGGGGAGACACGATCAAAACGCAACACATACTTTATTCAGAACGATCAAAGAAGCAATGGTCGCCGCCTCAACGGGTAATTTCTCCAATTAACAGTTATGCTCAAGAACAAAACATTAGTATAACCCCTGGGGGTAGAACTATATACTTTTCCAGTAATCGGCCGGGAGGCTATGGAGGA
>CAZIGO010000097.1:0-903 GCA_964538595.1 uncultured Chitinophagales bacterium
TCCAACATGGTAATCGAGGGGGCACGTTATTTGCTTCGCCCGGTGATAGTATCCACTTAACGTTTAATGGGAGAAATTTTAATAACAGTTTATCTTTTAGTGGGGATGGGGTGGCTCGTCATCAGTATTTGAAAAAGCACAATTTATTACAAGATTCGCTGTTGACACGCTCTTTATTTAAGCAATCTCCCCCCAACTTTACCCATAAGCTGGATACCCTTTATCAGCAATTAACCGGTTTCTTTAAATCATTCAATAAAAGATCTTCGATAGATACTTCTTTCACAACGATTGAGGAAAAGCGTCTCAATTTTGATAAGGCTTCTAATCGTTTGTTATATGAAGCCATGAACCTATTGGAAAAGGAAGATACGATAAATAGCTCTTCTTTTTATAAATATATGACTGATGGTCCGATAACACAAGCTTTACCTGTGAATGATATTCATAACAGGAGTGCACCTTCTTATTTTGATTTCATGTCTAAGTATTTACTTTATAAACTTAAGCTCCAAAAGCAACGGGATAGCCTGGCTTCAGATACGGCAGATGTATTACGAAAATATAAAATGCTGACCCGAACCGTTACTCAATCCGAGCTTCGGGCATTGTTAATAGGTCAGTTGTTATATCACCAATTACGCTATGAGGGGACACAACATACAGGACCATTAATCGCGGCCTTGGATACACTGCCATTAGCCCCACATATACAAGATTCTATTCACTATTTACGAAAGGATTGGCAACGGATTGCCAAAGGCAAAAAAGCCCCTGATTTCACTTATCCCAGTATTGAAGGAGACACGGTATCTTTAAAAGATTTTCGGGGTCAGTTTGTATATATTGATGTGTGGGCAACTTGGTGTGGTCCCTGTCGGCGCGAAATTCCTCATCTTAAAG
>CAZIGO010000097.1:913-8844 GCA_964538595.1 uncultured Chitinophagales bacterium
GTTGTCTGATAAAAATATAACTTTTGTCAGTATATCGCTTGATAAAAGCGAACGAAAAGATAATTGGGAAAAGATGGTGAAAAATAAATCGCTGGGCGGCCATCAATTATTTGCTAATGGTAATGGTTTCCACGCTGCAATTACTCAAGATTACCTAGTGAATTCTATTCCCCGTTTTATATTAATAGGACCCCGGGGAAAGATTATCGACAATAATGCTCCCCGTCCTTCTCAAAATGCAGCGGAGAAGATTAAGCGTGAAATGAAAAAAGAAAAAGCAAGTTGAGTTAGAATTGGAAGCGTAGCTGAGCTTTTACGCCCGTTTTCGTGTTATTATTTATTTGATTGAGGCCACTACCTATACTACTTTTGTGAGGGTAGTAGGTTTGAGACCAACGCATCCAAACGTCTATTTGAGAGGATATCTTGTACTGTAGTAAAAGATATGCTCGACTCCCTTCGTTAAAGTAGGGCGGTATAGAAAACGTGTACAACACATCATTTTCGTAAGCCCATATAGCCGTCTTGTAAGAGGCTGTATTAAAATAAGCAAGCCGACCGGCCAATGACAAAGGTAGCGAAGAGGGTTTCTTAATTATTATATCTTGGTATATCATGTATCCTTCTTCGGCATGTTGCTTTTGTTGATAGAATGAAAAGGAAATTCGGTTTCGAAACGTGAGTAATTGATCAAACAATTGATATTCCATATGGTAACGAAGACGACTTTTTTGAGTCACTGCTATGGAAGGGAGAGGAGGAGAAGGGGATGGAGTATTCTCTTGCTCTTTTGCAGAAGACCAACGAAGAGATATATTGATAGGGAGAGAAGGTTTCCATTGTAATTCTGTTATATAATCATAACCATGAGAGGGGGCATCCGTTTGATAACTTAGCCAAGGATGTTGATAAACATCGAAGTAAGTACTGAATTGGAGGTGCTTCATGAGCTGCCATTGAAGGCTTAAGAATAGGCCCTTCTCATTGTTACCGGCTCCGTTTTCGGCGAATATATTATTATAAAAGGCATGATATTGAGGGGTAAGATAGCGGTGGAGTATACCCAGATCAATATGGGGAGTCAGGCTTATTAGTCCTCCATTAACAAAAGCTTTCCCCCCGTTGGAAGAAATGGCTGCTTCGCCAAAAATATTTATGTTTTTGTAAACAACCGAATAATCTAAACTGTAATTACTTAAATGATTACCGCTTATTTGATAAAGATCATGCCAGTATTGATGGGTAGATTTTAAAGGGACATTTAAGTGATGAGTAATGAAAGTGCCTCCTATGTTAAGATATGAATTGGAGTAGCTTACATGTCCGCCGTAAACTGTTTCATCCACTACTTTCCTATCGTTAATATCATTAGGGGTTCGGTGATAACCACTTTTAGGTAAGGAAGAAATAGATTTTATTGACGACCTAGCGGTGTCAAAGGAAAGAATGTTACCATCTCGCTTTTTATAAGAAACGAAGGTAGCTGCTTTAAAGTTGTGGTATTGCCATTTTGTTGCTATCCCCCGCAAAAAATTATTTTCATTGACAGAAGTGTAAGCATTTAACAGTTTCCCTTGCCGGTTAATGTTTAATACGGCAGGTGTTTTGGCAAAGCCAAACCCTGTCCACATCGTCAAACCTTGACCAAAGTTAAGTTCGTAATCTCCAAGTGCAACTTCTTTTAATACACTGTTCGTTTGAAAATACAGATGACCAGAGTAAAAGTCGAAACCCTGTTGCTGTGTGCCTTGAAAAAACTCTTCACCTTCATCTTTTTCGGCGGTTATTCCCCATCGTAAGACTCTTTTGTTTCGGTAAGTATAACGGGCATAAAAAGAGTAAGGATTACCTAAATAACGGGAGTGTGAATGGTTAGTATCCGGGATAACATAGCCTTCTTGCGTTTCGAGTATTCGATCGCTTCGTAAAAATAATTGATGTTTCCCACTAACAATGCGTTGACGAAAAGAACTATGGTAATCAGTAGCTTCCTGGTCGATGGTCACAAAAGGCAACAACAGTCTAATAAGGGAAGGATCAAAATGTTCGATAGATTGCAGCTCATATATTGATACTAATTCCCCCACTTTTTGTCGATGTTGTAAAAAAGATTTGATTTGTAGCTCATTCAGAAAATAGAGCTCCTCTAATTGTTCCGCGTCTGCTTGATTTAAGTTGATAGGGTGTTGGAGATAGTAATATAAATTTTCCCGGACGGTGTTATAATTCAAATTTTTGTCTGATTGTTCCGTAATAACTTCCATTATCCGAGCCAATTCAATATCTGTGGTATCCGTTATTTGAGCAGATATCAAAACAGGAAATAATAGTCCCCCCATGACAGCTATAATAACGAGAAAATGTAAAGACCGCTGTTTCATAGCATTAAATTTGACGTTAGTTATTCGGGGTCTTATTAAATTTATAATGTACTGAGAGATGGGGTGAATATCCTAAGCGGGGATGGAGAGTGCAAGCTAAGTCCAGGTATAATTGCCGATATTCTAAACCAATACCGAAGCAAGTAAGGAGAGGATGTGTGATTATGCCAGTACGAAGATCCAATGAACGATAAATGTTATACTCTATGCCGGTTTTGAAACGAAGCGAATGGTCAATACTTTTTTCTGTTCCTACATTAAGGACAAATTGATTGGTGGGTTGATAACTTAATCCCGTTTTGAAAAGCGTAGGCACGGGGGCGTTTGCGTATTTGCCCAATGTCATCCGTAAGGGATTGTAAACATGACTTCCTATCCAAAGTTCAGGGAGTATATGTATTTGCATTCCGGCTTCAAAAGTCAACCACCGATTCGTTCCCTGTTCTTTTATGTATGTGGAGAGGTAGTCAAGTTGTACACTGGCGGCGAAATTTTCGCCAAAGGGTTTGGCAAATCCAAGGCTGGCCTTCTTGTTATTATATTTTGCATATCCAAAATAGGTGAGATGACTGTTTATGGTGCCTTGTGAGGTAGGGAGGGCGGCAGCTATACTCACTAATTGGGTAACGGAGGTCATGAATCTCTGATCAGCATTAAGGCCTACCCGGGGAGCTTCTATAAAAGCTGTGCCAGCTTGATTAGTATATAGTGCGTAAAAGGAATGCTCGGCTATGCCCGTATACCCCATAGCTATTGGTCGCCCACCGATAGTATAGCTTGAATTCCCAGCAAATCCCTTAGTGATCCCCCAAAATACTATACTGATAAATAGCCAGTAATAATTACCAAGACCCATTTATTTTTATTATTAAAAATATAAAATTATAATAAAATTTAAGATTAAATTGAATAAAAATGAAAAAGGAAGAAAAAAATAAACCTGGTATAAGAAAAAAGTTCCCAAATAACTTGTAAGACAGTAATCCTTATTATAAATTTGTGCCCCCTTACGAAATATTAATAACCATAATTGATCATAAAAAAAAGGAATTGATATGGCATCGACTATTATTTATATAATTCCACTATTAGGAGTATTAGGATTGTTATATACAATATTTCGAACGCGCTGGATTATTAACCAGGATCCGGGCAATGAAAGAATACAAGCGATAGGTAAATCCATTGCAGATGGAGCCATGGCGTTTTTGAAAGCTGAGTCCAGGAAATTGGTAGGCTTTGTGATCCTGGTCGCATTATTACTAGGGTCCATGGGATTTAGTGATCCCAACTCCAGTTATCTGGTGGCATTGTCTTTTGTGGTAGGCGCCTTTTGTTCAGGGTTAGCTGGTTTTATAGGTATGCGAGTGGCTACTAAAGCTAACTATCGAACGACACAGGCAGCCCGAAGTAGCTTGGCTAAGGCTTTGGAAATTTCTTTTGCCGGTGGTTCAGTGATGGGACTCGGGGTTGTTGGATTAGGCATCTTAGGTCTTGGAGTGTTGTTCTTTATCTATCAAGCTATGTGGGGAATAGAGAGTATTGATAAAATAGTGACCGTTATTACCTCTTTCTCTTTTGGTGCTTCCGCTATAGCTTTCTTTGCTCGTGTAGGTGGAGGCATTTACACCAAAGCAGCGGATATGGGAGGGGATCTTGTAGGTAAAGTGGAAGCTGGTATTGCTGAGGATCATCCCTTGAACCCTGCTTCTATTGCTGATAATGTGGGAGATAATGTAGGAGATGTTGCTGGTATGGGCGCTGATCTGTTCGAATCATATGTAGGATCTATTATTGGAGCGATGGTGCTCGGTGCTGCTTTCGTTGGATTGGATGCTTTCCAAGATGATGGCCTTAGTGGATTGTCTGCTGTATTACTACCTCTCATATTGGGAGGAATCGGCATTATTATGTCTATAATCGGTTCTTTCTTTGTACGCGTTAAAGAGGGGGGAGATCCTCAGAAAGCTTTAAATATAGCAGAATTTGGTTCGGCTATTCTTATGATTATCGCTACTTGGTTTGTTATTCAATGGATGTTGCCCAGTGAATGGGTCTTCCCCGCTTCAGCATCTCTATACGCTCATGATTTTCATATTACGGCGACCGGTGTATTCTTTTGTGTGATTTTTGGTCTTGCGGCCGGTATCATTATAGGATTAATTACAGAATATTATACGGGTACTGGGAAAGGCCCCGTTATTGGTATCGTAAGAAAGTCCACAACAGGACCAGCTACTAATATTACGGCAGGACTCGGAGTAGGGATGATCTCTACTACGATACCTATTTTAATTATAGCAGCCGCTATAATTGCTTCCTTTGAATTTGCCGGTTTGTATGGTATTGCTATTGCAGCAGTAGGCATGCTTTCCAATACAGGTATTCAATTAGCAATGGATGCATATGGACCTATCGCCGATAATGCCGGCGGAATATCTGAAATGTCTGAGTTACCGGATGAAGTTAGAGATCGCACTGATAAACTGGATGCCGTGGGCAATACTCAAGCTGCTATAGGTAAAGGTTTCGCTATTGGCTCAGCAGCGCTCACTGCTTTAGCCTTGTTCGGCGCCTATATGACAGCGGCTGAAATCAATTCTATAGATATTTCTAAAGCTTATGTGATGGCCGGTCTTTTCATCGGAGCCATGATGCCTTATTTGTTTTCTTCGCTGTCTATACAGGCTGTTGGTGATGCTGCTATGGCTATGATTGAAGAAGTGCGTCGGCAATTCCGCGAAATTGAACCGTTAAAAAATGCATTAGGAGCCATGAAAAGAAATGAAGGTAAAGAAATTCATGAATGGCCGGAGAAAGATCAAAAGTTAGCTGAAGATGCCATGGGGACTCCTGATGTTAAACGATGTGTTGAAATATCTACCAACTCTGCGCTTAAGAAAATGATATTGCCTGGCTTATTAGCTGTAGCTGTTCCCATTGCTGTGGGATTTGCGGGTGGCCCTGAAATGTTGGCCGGTGTATTAGCTGGTGTAACAGCCTCTGGTGTATTGTTGGCTATATTTCAAGCCAATGCAGGAGGAGCTTGGGATAATGCAAAAAAGATGGTGGAAGATGGATTTGAACATGAAGGAGAGATGCTTGAAAAAGGCTCTCAAGCTCATAAAGCTACTGTCGTTGGCGATACAGTCGGTGACCCCTTAAAAGATACTTCAGGACCGTCACTGAATATTCTGCTCAAATTAATGTCCGTCGTTGCATTGGTGATCGCCTCAATGCTGTAAGAAGGGACTATAAATATTCTGCTTACCAACCTAGGTATTAGAAGAAAGATTTCAACATAAGAGGGGGAATAAACTCCCCCTCTTTATGATGGGTAAGTTATGCAAGTTCCTGTCTATTAGCTTAATATGACGATGCTTCAATTGCTTTTTATGGAAAGTAACACGACTATATTAAGAGATATAGAGGAAGTGGGAGAATAAAAATAGCTATCGCACTCACCAACCAATTTGCCCACATATTAATAAATACCTCCTCTTATTGAAGTAATAACAAGTGTTTTACGAGTCGTAATATTCTAACTGGGAGAAAAAGAAATTTGCTTCTCGTTGCGCATTTTTAGGAGAATCAGCTCCATGTACCGCGTTTTGTTGAATGTCAGTAGCAAATTGGGCACGTATGGTATCTGATTCAGCTTCATTGGGATCGGTGGCGCCAATTAATTCACGAAAGGAGGTGACGGCATTTTCTTTTTTAAGTACAGCCGCTATAATGGGACTGTTTGCCATAAAATCGGTAAGTTTTTCAAAGAATGCTTTATCTTTGTGAACAGCATAAAATTGCTTGGCCTGTGATTTAGTAAGTTGAGTAAGTTTCAAGGCAATAATTTCAAAACCGGCATCGGTAATTTGATGGAGGATGGGGCCGGCATTGTTAGCTTCCATCGCATCGGGTTTAATAAGGGTAAATGTTTTATGATTACTCATCTTTATAAGTTTAAATTTTGTTGAAAAATTGCTGCAAAGTTAAGTGAAACTTCCCTATTTTTACAAGCTCGTTAAAAGATAGTTTTTTTATTAATAAGTGAGGTTGAGATTTGGAAGAATGGGATTTTTTTAGGAAATTTCGTGGTTTGGACCAATCGAAGATACCGGTTTAAAAGTGATGAGTAAATGAGTACTGTTGATATGAATGTTTCATCGCAGCCTATGGATATGGAGGTGTTATCGGAACTGGAAAATTTGATACAAGAGGGCGTACAAATTTCTATTGTACCCCATCGCAAACCTGATGGTGATGCACTAGGAGGTAGTTTGGCCCTATATCATTATTTTAAAAAGAAAGGTTGTCCGGTAGAAGTAGTAGCTCCAAGTCCTTATGCTTATTTCTTAGAGTGGTTACCGGGCAATAGCGAGGTGACTGTTTTTTCCGAAGACCCTGATAAAGCTCAGCAACATTTAGAACGTTCTGGTTTGGTTTTTTGCCTGGATTTTAATCAACTAAGCCGGGTAAAGCAAATGGAACCCTTATTACGAAAAACACCGGGAAAGAAAGTATTGATTGATCATCATACCTATCCTGATGGTATTTTTGATTTTAATCTTGCTGATGTCAATGCCAGTGCTACTGCTGAGATAGTATATGATTTTATATGTAAAATGGGAGATCGAGAGTTGATTGACAAGTCAATGGCGGAATGTATTTATACTGGCATTTTGACGGATACGGGTTCTTTTCGTTTTCAACGTACAACTGCTAAAGTGCATACCATCATAGCTGATTTGATCGAGCGGGGGGCAGTACCACATATTATCCATGAACGAATTTTTGATAGCTTTTCTGAAAACCGTATGCGCTTTTATGGTTATTGTTTAAAGGAAAAATTGACGTTATTGCCTGAGTATCATACAGCGTTTATTCCGGTTACTGACCGTGAAATGAAAAAATTTGATATCGGCAGAGGCGATACGGAGGGCTTAGTAAATTATGCATTAGCCCTGAAAGATTATAAATTTGCTGCATTGATGAAGGAAACGAGAGATATGAAAAATAGTGATGTAGCTGTAAAGATCTCTTTTCGTTCTAAAGGAGAATTTTTAGCCAATGAGTTTGCTCGCGAACATTTTCAGGGAGGGGGCCATAAGAACGCAGCAGGGGGTATTTGTTATAAAGACCTTAACGCTACTATAAATGAATTTAAAGAAGCCGTAAAAGAATATTCTCAGATCTTACAACGTTAAATGAATACAAATGAGAGTTTATCCCTTTATATTAATTTCGATTGCTTTTTTGGTAATAATAGGTTGTTCCTCCGGACAACAACAGGAAAAATTTAAAAAAAGTGCTTCAGGATTGGAGTACAAAATACATACCGATAAAAAAGGGGATACGGTGCAGAAAGGGGATGTGATCTTAGCTCACAAAATTACCAAAACCGATAATGATTCTGTGATAGCCAGTACTTATCAAAGGGGAGAGCTAAAAAAAATTAAAGTAGAGGAGGATTCTAAGTTATTTGACATTTTCTCTCAACTTTCTGCCGGCGATAGTCTTACTATTCGAGAAAATGTAGATTCATTGATGGGT
>CAZIGO010000098.1:0-8528 GCA_964538595.1 uncultured Chitinophagales bacterium
AAGCACCATACCATTAATACCCGTCGTTTCGAAAACGGCATGTACTTCATGAAAATCAAATATCAAAACGGTGTCGAACATCGTAAAGTGGTAATCCAGCATTAAAGCTCTTTTAAAATAAAAAGATGAAGTGTTATGGGGTATAACTTTTTTATACGCCCCATAAATTTCGTTAATTTTTAATATATTTAATGGAATTGTTTTACATCAATGTAGTTAATATTCCCTCGGCAGGAAGGAATAGCTTAGTAGAGAAAACGGTTTTTTAGAAATATTTCTAACGAAGATGTTGTAAGAAAGTGGGTTAGTTGATATTCGTGATGTGGATTGATTATCTCATGGAATTGATGATACGTTTAAAAGCAAGATTAAAAAGAGGGAAGAGCGACATTCCAAAATTATCTCTCGCTACATAAGCAGCCTATGGGTTTTAATAAAGGAGGCAACTGTTATTGCTATATTTCTCGATTTGTCAAACTCGTTGTATCCTTAGTATTACTTCTTTTTATTGAAGGGACAGGGTGGGCTGCTGCCTCTCCGGATACGCTTACTATTATGAGTTATAACTTACTCCATTTTCCAGAGGGGCAATCGGGCTGTACGTCCCATATTACAGATCGGTATGACTCCTTACGTACTATCATTGATTATAAGTCTCCCGATGTATTAATGATTAACGAATTACAACATGCTGCTGGGGGAGATAGCATATTAAAGAGGGCCCTTAATGCAGGTGAGCGTTCCTATTATAAAAAGGTCCCCTTTGTGCCCAACTTGTCAGGAAGTGATTATTTGAATAACATGTTTTTTTATAATAGTCGAGTGCTGAACTTTCATCATCAAGAACAGATAGTGACTCGTTTAAGGGATGTCGGTAAATATGTGCTGTTCCCCCGAGATACCAATTTGGAAATACATCATGATACCACTTTTATCAATTTTTATTTAACGCATCTGAAAGCTGGCAACTCTTCAGAAGATGAAAAAACTCGGGCTCAAACCTGCAGAACGATCCGGGAAAAGATAGACCAGGAAAAGTCACAACGCTATCGTTTGTTAGGCGGTGATTTTAATTTTTATACCTCGGACGAACCGGGCTATCAAATTTTAACAAATGGAGGAGAATATCCCTTTAATGACCCGGTTAACAAAGAAGGGCATTGGCATAATAATGATTCCTTTTCAAAGTGGCATACGCAGAGTACTCGCCGTATGAGACAGATGAATTGTGGAGCGACAGGGGGATTAGACGATCGGTTTGATTTTTTATTGATATCTCCCAATTTGGAGAAGGAAAAAAGCCGAATCCACTATTTTCCCGGTTCTTATAAGTCCTTAGGAAATGGGGGTGATCAATTGAATACTTCCATTACAACTAACAATACTACCCTCCCTGATAGTGTGCAACAGGCTTTATATTACGTATCGGATCATTTACCGGTTATGATGCAATTAAAGGTGCAGTTACCGCGAGTCTTTACTATAGATCTCACTTTGATCCCCGCTGAACAACAGGTAAAGTTAAAATGGCATTCGCCTCATCAAAATATCAACGCTGCTGCTTACGTGATAGAACACAGTTTATCAGGGGGAGGTTTTGATAGCGTTGGAAGTGTTGAAATACAAGAAAATAAAAACAATTATACCTTTCGCCACCGCCAGCCCGTGCTTGGCAATAACTATTATAGAGTAGTAGCTAAGGATAGTACTACATTGTATCACAGTAAAGTAGCTCGTATCCATTTTCAGGGGGAGGAGCGAAGGATGGAATTGCTTCGATTACATCTCAATTCGGCAGATAATTTAATTTCGGTACTGTATACAAATAAGGAACAACCGGTAATATATGAACTGATTGACCTGCAAGGTCAACGTCATTATAAAGAGAGTTTCTTTTTATCAAGGGGCAGAAATCGCATCCATTTGCCTATGCATTCCCTGTCCCCTGGGGTGTATATATTACACATAAAGGCACCGAGACAACAACTGACAAAACGGGTAATGAAATTTTGACAGGAATTGGCTATCTCTTTTCCTTCAGATAAGGGATGAGTAATCGGGCGACATGTTTTTCAATAGGCAACGTAAAATGTTCAGGTTGGAGCGCTGAAAAGGGAAGCCACCGGAAAATTTGTGCGCCTTCCTTTTTGTGATCAAAAGAAAAGGGAGTTGTTTTAACTGGGAGGGGAAACGAGGAAGTGGAATGAACAAAATAGTATACACTTATGACTTGCGTATTGTTGTTAAATAAGGAACGTTGAAAAAAATCGGTAGTATAAAAATGATCACCGGTGGATATGGGTTGACCGGTTTCCTCTTGCCATTCTCTTTTGAGGGCTGTTCGTAGCCCCTCTTCAAATTGTAACCCGCCCCCCGGAAATTTTGTCAGCATGCGGTCTTGACGTATTTCGTCTGTTACTAATAACTTCTGTTCCTCGTATTTTATGTACAACCCATAAACTCTTACATTGAATGGAAATTTAGGCATAGATTTTGTATATTTAATAATAGTTAGTTAATAAGAATTATTAGTTGCTAATTTTTTAACCAAAAAAGATATTATGGCTGTTAAAGAAATAAAAGATAAAGAGTTTATTGATGTTGTAGAGAATAATGATAAAGTGATTATGCGTTTTTATGCAGATTGGTGTGGCAGTTGCCGGCTTTTTGAACCGAAATATAAAGAAATTTCGGAGCAAAAGGAGTTCGATGATATTTCATTTGTGGATATTGATGCAGAAAATAATCCCAAAGCGCGGAAAGCTATTGGTGTAGATAATCTTCCTTATTTCGCAGTTTTTAAGGAAGGGGATTTAGTAGAGAAGGATAATACTACTGATGAACAGAAAGTGAAGGAAATGATGAAAAATCTTAATTAAGAGAATAAATTGTACCACTAAAAAAGATCTTTATGAAGATACCTGTTATTAAAAAATTGGTTCAAAATTATGAATTGGATCAATTAACGGATGCTGAAGAAGCCATTGCATCAGGCAAAGATGCTCCAATAGATATAGAAGGAGAAGATGAGGGTGAAAAGTTGACCCATGCTTTTGCTGCCAAATTTATAAAGCAACAAATGGAAAAAGAGGATAAGGACTTTCGATCTGCCCTAAGAGCTTATACCCAAAAGGTGCGTGACTCTATAGATTAAGCCCTGGCAAGAAGGGATAGAAGTTTTGGAGAAAATTTTAACGTTTGGTATATTGCTGGTTTAAGTAATCAGCCCAGGGTGGTGGAAACGCTCCGTTTAAAATTACAAACTTTTAATAAGCAATTCAGTCCTTGGTTTAAGGGGGTATGTATTGGAGTAGGAGGGGTTACTCTCTTTATGATAATTTATCATGCCCTGTGCTGTGGCGGTGATTTTGAAATTTATATGGTGGCGGCTGACTATATCAGTCGCGGGAAACTCCCCTATGGTCATATTACGCTCACGCTTTCAGACGGAACCACTATAGGCCATGGAAAATTTCGATATAGTCCTTGGGCGGCTACTCTCTTTGTGCCTTTCACTTTTCTTCCGTTAAGGGTGGCTTTTTTCATTTGGCTGACATTAGGGACTGTTTTTATCTTTTATACCTGTCGACTCCTGTTATATTTTCTGCCTACTCAGGCGTTATCCTTTGAACACAAAGTAGGATTACTTCTTCTTGCTCTTTTAGGTGTTATACGTTTTATTGGGCAAAATTATGAGTTGGGCCAGATGACCTTGTTTTTAGTGTGGGCCTCTCTGCTCTCTTTGTATTGGATACAAAGAGGTAAGACAGTTAGAGGGAGTGCTTTATTGGGAATGGCCATTAATATAAAAGTGATGCCTATCACCTTGTTGCCTTATCTTTTATATCGTAAGGCTTTTAAACCTGCTATCCTAACAATAGGGTTCGTAGTGGTGTTTTTACTGCTGCCCACTCTTTTTTATGGGTTAGAACAAAATTTAATATTACATCAAGCTTGGTGGGAAGTTATTAGACCGGTAAATGAAGAATATCTCCTTGAAACGAAAGCGGGAATTTATGACTTATCGGCTTTTGTCCCTGCTCTGCTCACTGATTTACCTGGCGAAACTCACATTGATTTACCGCGCCATTTCGTCTCCCTGGCCCCCTCGGTAATAAGTGTAATAACACTCATCGTCAAAGGAATTTTTATAGTCTTTACACTATATTTTATTCGGGATTGGCCCTTCACTCCTTTTAAAAAACGGGAGCAAACACTCTGGGAAGTTAGTTATATTTTTATGATTACTCCCCTCATATTTCCGCATCAACCCAAATATGAATTTTACTATTTATTACCCGGCCTCAGTTATCTTGTTTTTTATATGTATCATATGAGACAAGGTAGAACAGGATTTTCGTGTAACACCTATTATGTTCTTTTTGGAGGACTAAGCCTCTATATCCTATTAACTCAACTTACTTCGGTAAATATTGTCGATCGTTATTGGTATAATGTATCTCAATATTACAATGTGATTACTTATGGTGTTTTTATTTTGATGGGGGTATTGGCTTACTGCCGTCCTGTTTATTTAAGAAATAAATACAGGCAGAGCTCGTTGTAGTTAATTAAAATTAAAAAAAGGAGGGAAATATATAAATATCGGGATAGTATCGAAATAAAAAAAGGGATGACCCGTTAGTATCGGTCATCCCTTTTCTGATTCAATTATTGACTTTCCTTTAATGTTTGCTTAAGTATTCGGCGATTTCGTTGTGATCTTCTTTGAAGGTTTCTTCGCCTTCTTCCCAGTTAGCCGGGCAAACTTCACCTTTTTCTTCATGGTGTTGTAACGCTTTTACCATGCGTAGCGTTTCTTTAACATTACGGCCTAAGGGCATATCATTGACAACTTGATGTCGGACTACCCCTTCTTTATCGATTAAAAATAAACCGCGATAAGCTACGAGTTCAGGACTATCTGCTTCAAGTGTGCCATTATCCATCTTATAATCGCCGGCCAAAACTCCATAGTTGCGGGCAATAGTTTTATTGGTGTCGGCAACAATAGGGAATTCTACACCGTTGATACCACCGTCGTCTTTTTCAGTTTGAAGCCAAGCCCAATGCGATTCTTCAGTATCTGTAGAGCAAGCTACTAATTGAGTATCGAGTTCTTCAAACTCATCAGCATGCTCTTGAAACGCATGTAATTCTGTCGGACATACAAACGTAAAATCTTTGGGATAGAAAAAGAAAACCACATATTTATCACCTTTAAATTGGTCAAGAGAGAAATCTTCCACTATATCCTCTCCGTTGACAACTGCTTTGGCTTGAAATGATGGGGCTTTTTTACCAACTAAAACATTCATAATAACACAGGGTTTTGGTTTAAAAATATTCAAACAATTAATCTTTAAGTCGTCCGTTTATTTGAATTTGGACGTCTTCAACTTTAAAATTGGGAATATTGTTTTTTTGAATATAGTCTTCGACAATTTGCTGTAAATCATTATCAAAGTAATCTCGTATTTCATTAGTATCACGACAGTAGAGGTGGTTATGCGGTGTGGTTTCGGTATCATATCGCATCGTATCGGTACTGGTCTTTACTTTCTTGATCATCCCTTCTTGGACAAAAGTATCAAGGGTTTTGTATACTGTACCTAATGAAATACTGGGATACTGGTCAGCTATAAAATTATGTATTTCATCGGCCGTGGGATGATCTAACTCCAAGAGGGCATCGTATATGGCGATTCGCTGAGAGGTGACTTTCAATCCATGATCTGCTATTTGATCTTTCAACTTTTGAAAATGATTCTTCTCCGTCGCCATAATTGATTATTTTTTGTTGTTGATAATAATTATCAATTGTAAAAATACAATAACTAAAAAAAATTCTCAAATAAATTCCCCACTTTTTCTCTTTTTGAAAGTAGAAACTATAATGAAAAGCTGACTTATTCCTGATCTTGTAAAATCTCATGCCCCATCTTATCCCGTTTGGTTTTAAGATAGGATTTGTTATGAGGGTTAGGAGGGACTTCTAAAGGAACATTCTCCACAATTTCTAAATTATAGCCTTTTAGACCGGCTCTTTTTTTGGGATTATTGGTCATAAACCGAATCTTACTGATATTAAGATCGCGTAGAATCTGGGCACCGATACCATAATCCCGTTGATCCATTTTAAAACCGAGTTCACGATTGGCTTCTACTGTATCTTTCCCTTCCTCTTGAAGTTTGTAGGCCTGGAGTTTGTTCATTAAACCGATACCCCGTCCCTCTTGTTTCATATACACGACAGCCCCTTTCCCGGCTTTTTCTACTCGTTTCATCGCTTCTTGGAGTTGATCGCCACAATCGCACCGGAGTGAACCTAAAATATCGCCGGTTAAACAGGAAGAATGGACGCGGACTAAAACGGGCTCATCTTCTTCCCAGTCTCCTTTCACTAAGGCCAAATGAATTTCATCGGTGGTTATTTGACGATAAGCGATCAAGTGAAAATCGCCCCATTTAGTAGGGAGCTCTACTTCAACTTCTCTCTTAATTAAAGTCTCGTTGCGAAGTCGATATGAAATAAGATCGTTGATTGAAATAATCTTCAGGTCAAATTCTTTGGCTACTTCCTGTAAATCGGGTAAGCGGGCCATGCTGCCATCATCATTCATGATCTCTACTAAAACGCCGGCTTCTTTAAACCCCGCTAATCGAGCTAAGTCGACAGCTGCTTCTGTATGACCGGTACGCCGTAATACACCACCTTTCTTTGCCCGTAAAGGGAAAATGTGACCGGGTTTGGCTAAATCATCGGGGGCGGTATTATCATCTACTAAAGCTTGTACCGTTTTAGCTCGGTCTGAAGCTGAAATTCCGGTCGAACAGCCATAACCATCTAAATCCACGGAAACGGTAAAGGCCGTATTGTAGGAATCGGTATTGTCAGGAACCATTGGTTCCAGCTTCAGGTTGTTACATCGTTCTTCTATGAGTGGGGCACATATGAGTCCTCGTCCATGTTTGGCCATAAAATTAATGGTCTCAGGAGTCACATTCTCAGCGGCTGTTATAAAATCCCCCTCATTTTCTCGGTCCTCATCATCGACTACAATGACTAGCTTGCCTGCTTTAATATCGGCAATAGCCTCCTCAATAGAATGAAATTTGTTTTGGCTTTGGTCCCCTTGTGATGAAGGAACGGACATAAGTTGTAGATTTTGTGATTAAAAGCTAACAAAATCAACGGCGCTTCTCAACCGGATTAGCAAAGGAATAAATTGTTAAGGGGCGCCCGTTTGAACCAACAAAGATACAAAAAATATTGAACTTTTGTGTCGCAAGCTATTTATCGGTATTGAACTTTCCCGGTGATTATATATTGTTGACGATGCATCTTTCAGGGATGTAAGGTTTGAAGGAAAGCATCTTCTAATTTTTTATTTGTCCGGGACCAAGTATAATGTTGTTTGACAAACTGGTGTCCCCTTTGTGCTAATTGATGTTGGTAAGCATTATCGGTTAAAAGGGAGGTGATAGCACTTACAAATTCGCGGATATTGGAAGCGGTAATGAGGTGTTTGTCAGGAGTGGCATTGACCCCTCGATTACCCGTTGGGGTAGTGATAACGGGTATGCCCACGGCCATTGCTTCTAATAGTTTATTTTGCAACCCTGATCCTAAAAATAAAGGGGCTACGAAAAGACTTGACTGTTGAAGATAGGGGATGAGCGATTCTACATAACCCGTTACGGTAATATTGTGGTTTTGGTAAGACCGGATAAGACTATGAGGCTGACTACCGGCCAAACAAACTTTTAATGATCCCATTTTGTCTATTAGTCGGGGTAAAATCTCTTCAATCAGCAGCTGACAGGCTTTAATATTGGGTTGATAATTTAAATTACCGGTAAATATGATATCATATACCTTGTCGGTAGAAGTCGAGTAGGCCTCTAAATATTCAGGGGCAACTCCATTGGGGATAACATGAATATTTTTGGTGGAAGTGGGGAGGTGGTCAGCATCATATTTTGAGATGGCGGATACCCCATCAAACCAAGGAGCGACCTTCTGCTCATAATTCTTTAGACGTCGTTTTTCTTCTTTTAAAAAGGGAGCTTGATACCAGGGAGCCCTCTGTATAAACCGTTGAAAACGTAACGAAAAAGCATCCATATAATCCAGGAAATAAGTTACTCTGGTAACAAACGGGATGTTAGGGATAAGCCGTATTTGCTGAACATAACATAGGTCAACGCTTTGTTGATGTAATACGGATGAAATCTTTTGTCGCATACGGGAGGAGTGAAAATAATTAACTTGAAAAGGGCGGCTGTTGCAAAGGCCCTTCACTAAGTTAAATAAAATAATGCGACGGGGGTGAGGGATTAAGTGAAGAGAATGGCAGTATTTAGCTACAAGGTGGTATGCTTTGTCAGTGGGGGAGTGTTGCGTAAGACATATAACATGTAACTCGTGGCGGCGATTTAACGATTTCATTTGATAAAAGCTTCGCAGCTTATCTCCTTTATCTAACGGATAGGGAAAACGGGATAAAGCGATGAGTATTTTCATT
>CAZIGO010000098.1:8548-8774 GCA_964538595.1 uncultured Chitinophagales bacterium
GACTACGTTACGTAATGGGTGAGCGGCTATTTTTAATCTCATGAATTATCCCATTTTCTATAAAATTGGTCTAGCTGAGAGGCAATGGCAGGCAGCGAATAATTTTCTTTGATAAATTGGCGGGCATGTCGACCTACTTCGTTAAACGAGGCTGGTCGTTGAGCGTACTCTTTTAAAAGTTCCTGAAACTGGTGGGCCGTGTCAGCGACAAAAACATGGTGTTGAT
>CAZIGO010000099.1:0-1040 GCA_964538595.1 uncultured Chitinophagales bacterium
GTAAAGACGCCGTAGAGGGAGTAGAGTTAAAGGTAAAACAGCATACATTGAAAGCTGATTTTGATAAAGGTTTGATGGATATTTTTGATAAAACACCGGAAATTCAGTTATATGTGAGCGTACCCCAATTAAATAGCATTTCGTTAAGCGGGGCTGCCCAATTAAAAGGTAAGGCAGTGGAAAGTGATACCATGGAAATCGATGTTTCCGGTGCAACGCAATTAAAATTAGAGCTAAACGGTACCTATCTTGCCCTTGATCAAAGTGGGGCTTCGGAAGCTTATTTAAAAGGGAAGGTCGACCATATGAAAGCTCATTTATCCGGATCATCGCAACTCAATACGTTAAAGTTAAATGCAACAACAGCTTATGTTCGGGCCACCGGCGCCAGTGAAGGCAAAGTACGTGTAAACCAACGTTTAGATGCTTTTGCCCGTGGAGCTAGTGATATATTATATACAGGGGATCCGGAAGAAGTAAAAAAAGAAATAGTATCGACAGGAGTTATAGAAGAAATGGAGTAAATATTTAAAAATCTTTTGATAGAAAGAACCGACGTGCCAACCAGAAAGGACTTACCACCCATATTAGTAAGACCAAACTGGCTATACCAACGCCATAGGCACTACCAAAAAAGTTGCGGAAAATAGCTCCTGAATAACCTAACAGTGCTGCTGTTTCCGTTTGCATAATGACGAGAATACGCCCAATATCGATAGGATTGAAAAAGGAAAGTAATAATATACCTTTTTCTATCGGGTAAGCACTGAATTGGTACATGAGAAAAAGTAATAAACCATCGTAAATAAAAGCAAAAAAGGCCCATAATAGTAGGGTAAACCCCATTCCTTTCGCTTTGTCGTTGGTTAACATACATATAAATAGAGCTAAGGCAGTAAAAATGAGGGTAAGTAACATTCCACTTAGGAGTAATGTAAAGCTTTGAAGAGTGGGATAGAAAATCAATAATGGAAGACCAATTCCGGCTAAGTAACATAACAGCAACGCACTGCTTAAACTAATTAGAAATGCGTTAATGA
>CAZIGO010000099.1:1058-8771 GCA_964538595.1 uncultured Chitinophagales bacterium
CTCCAATGAATTGTAATAATAAATAGTAGAGAAGATCATACAAATAAGGGGTAGGGCAAGAATGGTTACTTCCATTATAGTGAGTAATGCTTTTTGGGGATAACTTTGAAGCATAAAAATCCCCCACCCGGTAAGGGATAATAGAAGAAAGTAGCCGATAATAAACCAGCTTTTTAACAAATTTGAAATGATATATCGGGTGACTGTCACGATAATGGGATCAGTTTTTGATTTTTTGAGCAATAATGTCATTCAGGTTGTCAGCTGACGTTTCCTGTTGCAGGGCTTTTCTGTTTTTAAAAAACTGTATTTCTCCTTCCATTAAGTAAATAACTTGGGTTGTTATGTTATCTAACTCGTTTAATAAGTGGGAGGTGATGAGTACCAGCTTACCGGCTTTGATACAAGCGTTAATTTTCTTTTTTAATGTTTTGTTAGCAAGAGGGTCCAGGCTGGCTGTCGGTTCATCTAATATTAGTATAGAAGGGTCAAACAGAAATGCTAAAGCGGCACTCACTTTTTGTTGCATTCCGCCGGAAAGTTCGCCCAGGGGCTTGTCTTGCATCAAAGCAATATTAAACTCACGGTATAACTCTTCGTCATAGTGTTTACTTTGAGCCTCCGGGCGTAAAGATTCAAATACCTGGAATAATTCATGGACCCGCATATGGTCAGGATATCGCTTCATCTGCGGCATATATCCGATATTTTTCCGGTATTCGCAATTTTCTTTAATAGACTGCCCTTTAACATGTATGGTCCCCTGTTGGGGTTTCACTAAGCCTAAGATACACTTTATTAGTGTTGTTTTCCCGGAGCCGTTAGGGCCTATTAAACCTACTCCTTGTTGCTGCTCTAATGTAATATTAATATCAGTCAGAACTCGATGAGCGCCGAAGTATTTGGTAAGGTTTTTGATCTCAATGATAGGCATAGGCACTCATTTGAGGTTGAGGATCTTTAAGATCTTCTGCAATCAACGTAGGGAAAATACGCTCTCCGAAATCTAATAACTTAATAAAGAAGCTATGTAAAAGAACAGCAGCCGCCGGTATTTTATTTATAATCATGCCAAATAGACTTAACGGACGATGAGGTACATCTCCGATACCGTCTCCGTTTAAGTCGTAGCCGTTATATTGGCTCCAATAATTATGGCGGTAGGTATTTCTATTTTCATCCGTATTTGTGATAATTTCAAAAGTGTTGGCTATAAAGTTGTTCGCCCGTACTTTATTCCCTAAGCAGTTGCCTTTCATATCAATGGCTTTGCCGTTATTGATGAATTCATTGCTATCAATGATTACATCATTTGTTCCTTCAGCTGTAATCCCGACGGTATTATAGTTAAAAGAGTTATGACGAATACTGCTAAAATTAATTTCTTTAAGGAGCAATCCATAGGAGGCCCCGCCTTTGTTTTCAATAAACCGATTGTCAACCATGTTTATGTGTTCGGAAAACATGACCGCCACGCCAGCGCCACTATTACGGAACGTATTTTGGCGATATATATCATGGTCAGAAAACATAAAGTGGAGTCCATACCGCAAGTGATTAACACTGGTATTATGGTGGATTACACTATTATTGACAAATTCAAAATAAATCCCATCCCGATAACCCGCTACATAATTATGACATATTTCTGAGTTACCTGTTTTCCAAAGATGGATAGCATTGCCAGCGGTAGTAGTTGTTTTAGCGTGACCTGTAATATGATTGTTATGGACTTTATATCCTTCGCAAGCTTGTAAATAAATGCCAAAAAAGGCATCTTGGATACGATTATTACGAATAACTCCGCCCTCACTTTTGATAACTTTAATAGCCGCCAGGTCGTTGAGAAAGCTCATCTTTAAATCTTTTAAAGTAAAACCTTCTATCACGACGGAGTCTGCTTGCACGACTATTAATTGAACTTTATTGCTATCTCCATCAAGGACCGGGTTGTTTATTCCCTGTAAAGTTAAGGGCGTATCTATTGTTAAAGGATATTCATGATATTCCCCGTCGTGAACTTCTATGGTATCATAAGGTTGCGCCTGGTCTACCGCCTGTTGAAGTGAAGTGGAGGAAGATGAGTTTTTATTGACAGTGATAATTTTGCCTTGGCTGGAAAAGCAACAGACCAAACTCACAAAAAGAAGCCAAAGTATTGAATTAATTACAGATCTGTAATTCATTAGTCAAGCACTGTTTTCTTTACCTCTGCCCATGGATAACGTTGGCCGGTAACTTGAGCACTATCCGGCCGGAGAAATGCTGCTATATTTTCGCCCATAGGACTTTTGTATTGTTTGGAGATAATAAATGTTAATGAATCAATAGGGTAGAGTTGTTTGGGGCGATCAAAAGGCACTGCCAAAATATGCTGATATTGGTGCGAGTTTTCAGTTTGATAGTTCACTAAACATTCTATAGCATCAAACTTGTAAATGCGACCTTTTTGAGTAACAAGTTCTGCGCCATAGTTAGGATTAGCAATCATCATTTGACAATAAGCACACTTATCGTCCCCATAACGAATGGGGGAAGGATCAGTGCTGCAACTGATCGCTGTGAATATAACGAATAACGTTATGAGCAAATAACTACTTATGGTACGCATTAACCCTTTCTTTTTAGCCAAAAGGCTAGACCTCCAAATAATATTGCAAGCCCTAACGATAAGGAACCCCAAGAGGGATAAGATGTTACATAAAAATTGGCCATGTCTTTAGCTCCTAATAGGGGAGGCATAAAACTTCCCCCTTCTATATTGATCGGTGCACTCGAATCTAAGTTATGTCCATAATCATATAACCACAGGTAAAAATCGTAGATTCCCAAGCCCCCTAATATCATTAATAAAACGGTCCAGCTCAGGTGACTCCAGCTTTTATTAATAACCAGACTTAGTGCTCCTAAGCCCATCATAGTGTATATTACATAAGGAAAATACTTTAACTCGGGAATGGCATCGGGTTCAATAGATTTCATTCCTATATAGTGATTCAAACGATTTACATTTTGTAATATATGATCACTACTCCCTGTTAATTGATTGATCCATATATAGAGATGTAGTCCTTCGGGGAATTGAGTGGCTTTAAGAGTAATTTCCCATAGGGGAAATAGAAAAACAGAAGCGAGAGCTCCTACCCCTAACGCCATAAATACTTGAGGAGTATAGGAGTTATCCATAAATGTAAATTTATTTATTAAAAAACCCCTTGGCTTTTTGAACCAAGGGGCAGAAGAGTGAAGTTTAACTATTGGTTTTCTCGTCCACTTTTTCCCGGGCTTTCTTACGCATCGTTTCCGCTTCCGACTTGTCTTCATCCAACGACCAACTCAATTCTATATCAGAGTCAGAAGGTGAAACGCGGGCGTAGCCGGACATTTCTTGGTGAAGAGCTGAACAGAAGTCCGTGCAATAAAAAGCATATACACCGACATTTTCAGGCTCCCACTTCATCGTTTGCGTTTCGCCCGGCATTACAAGGAGACCGGCATTATTAGCTCCTTGCATGGCAAAACCATGGGGGACATCCCAACTTTGCTCTAAATTAGTGACATGGAAATATACCTCATCACCTACTTTAATGCCTTCTATATTATCCGGGGCTAAGTGACTTCGAATAGCTGTCATGTAAACATGCACTTCATTTCCATTACGCACAACTTTTGTTGAGTCTTCCGTACGAGTGACATAAGGGTGTTTATTGCTGTCGAGATTATGAAATTTGGTGACATTGGGTTTGATCTTATCAGCTGCAATAGCCTGAGCATAGTGCGGTTCTCCTTTTGTAGGAAAATCCAGTATCATTTCCATTTTCTCACCGGAAATATCGAATAACTGGGCACTGTGAGACATCTCGGGACCCGTGGGGAGATAACGGTCTTTCGTTATCTTATTGAGAGCAACCAAGTATTTCCCATCGGGATTTTTGGTTTCTCCTCCCGGGATCATCAAGTGACCGGGTGAGTAATAGGTATCATGTTTATCTAATACCTCTTTTGTCTCCAAATCCCACTTGACTACTTCTGACGAAATAAACATAGTGGTATAAGCATTTCCTTTACCATCAAATTCTGTATGTAAGGGACCCAGTCCCGGCTTTTCAACAACACCATCTAATGCAGCTTTATATTTGATTACCGGGATACCTTCAATAGTATCACTGAAATTATTGTTATCAATGGCTTTCTTTAATTGATCAAAGGAATATACCGACATACTGGCCGATAGTTTACCGTTGCCGACGATATATTGTCCGTTGGGACTGATATCAGCTCCGTGAGGGGACTTGGGGACCGGGAGAAAATAAGCGATACCGGGATACTTTTTAGGATCTATTATTTTCGTTTCTGTTAATTTTTCTGACTTAACAATACCCGACTTCTCCTTTTTGATATTATGGAAGTATTCGGTTTGTTTTTTGGTAAACTTGCCTTCTTCTATATATTGCTCGGCCTTTTTCCAATTGATAATAGCGCACATATCCTTATCCTTCTGAGAAGCGTTCTTTTCCAGCATAGTATGCGCCTCTTCGGAGTTATAAGTGGTTAGAAATGACCAACCGTGCGATTTACCCTTCCCATTACGGGCCAGATCATAATTATAACCTGGCATCTTTATTTGAAAAGCTAAGGACATTTCACCGGAAGTTTGATCGATACTAACATAGTTGATCAGGCCGATAAAATTTTCTTTATAAGAGTCAATCGAAACATCTTTTTGGGGAATAGGAACGCTGAATCGTGTGCCGGAAACCAAATATTCAGAGTTTTCAGTTATAAAGGGGGCACAGTGAAGACCTGCTACATCCGGGACCTCTAATACTTCTTCCGTTTCAAATGTTTTGAGGTCGATACGGGCAATACGCGGCGTATTGTTCCCATTGACAAAAAGCCAACGGCCATCAAAATTTCCATCGGTTTGCGACATTTCAATATGGTGGGTATCATCCCAGGGGACAATACCATAGGAAGTTTTAAACATTTTCTTTGATTCTTCACTATACCCGTAACCGTTTTCCGGATATTTAGAAAAGACGGGTATCTCTTTAATAAAACGACCGGACGGAAGTCCATAAACCGTAATATTACCGTTATAACCGCCGGAGAGAAAGGCATAATATTCATCGTGTTCTCCGGGCGGAACATAAGCTTGTTCGGCAGCATCGCCTTTTTTAACAACAGATTTACTGCTCTTTTGTGTACAAAAACTGAAAAAGAATGAAACAAAACTCAATAGGAGAGTATAAGATAGTAATCGATAGTATGCCATAGGATAATTCTTGAAGGTTATTAATGAAAAAATATTAAAATGAGCTAATTGTAATCTTATGCTTGATCTTTCTTACCTGTTTTTTCTACATCGTTCTTACGCATAAACTCTACCACTTTGCGAGCATTTTCGCGAGATAGGTTTTGGTTAGGCATGCGTGTCATACATTCTTCCAGTTGTCTGCGAGCTTCTGGGTCTTCCGTCAACATAACGTCTGTGTTCATGATCATGTTCATGATCCACTCAGGTTTTCGGCGGTTTGTAATACCAGCCCAACCGGGACCGACAGCACGCTGATCGTTGAGTTTATGACAGGAAGCACATTTTTTACCATGTATAGACTTCCCTTTTTTGACCCATTCTTCTTTTAAGGGATCGGTTAATTCTACCTCTTTCACAGGGCCTACTCCTTTCCCTTCTTTGATTGATTCGGGGGTTTCTCCTTCTGAACCTTCCTTGTCCGCTTTCTGTTCTTTTTGCTGGTCACCTCCGTTACTGCGACTGATCATCGGCCCTTCTTTTTCTGAATTATTTTTATCAGAACTTGAAGAGCAACTTTGGAAAAGTATAGAGGCTCCACCAATTAAAGCAACAATTAATAATAAACTTCTTTTACGCATAATCGGGGTTGATATTTAACAGTATAGTTTTTTTAATGGATTATCAACAAAGGTAATTGCTTTTGTCATACTTAAATATGATATATCTCAACTTACTTTTTTTTAGCTATTGTCTAATGTCATAAAAATTTTTTGTCTTATCAAATAATTATTTTTAAAGTTTTCTCATCTTAAGCTTTTTCTCTTTGAGTAAGAAAGTAACATCAATAGAATACCCAATGGCAGAAATATACTAGCTACAAATAACGAAAGGTAATAGGAGGGCAAGAACCCTAATGATAACCAAAAGAATAATCCTTGGAGAAAAAGAATAATTTCTGTGGAAATCAGTCCCGTTAAAAATATATAAGTCCCCCATTTTGATAAAAGATTAAGTGGAAATAAGTTATTTAAAGAAGCTGTTCCTAATGCATAAGATGAAATAAACCCCAGTACAGTAAGATGGATGAAGCCGATAACTAAATTATTTATGGTATGCGCCATTTTAGCTGCTTCCGGTACAATAGCACTGGACTGCATTAATAGCTTTAAAGTGAATGAAGCCAATGCGACATAAAAGAAGATAGAAGCCAAGTAATTGAACTTTTGAATAATAGCTGATCGATAGTAATACAGAAAATAAAAGAGAGGAACTACGGCACCTAATTGGATGATAACTCCTAAGCCATTGATAATATAGGTGATTGGGTGAGAGGAGGCCCAAGCTACGGCCAACGCATAGGTTAAGACGGTAGCTGCCATCATTAAACCGTAAAAAATATTAAATGCCGGGAAGTATTGTTGCATTTGTTGTTTCTCTATAAACCGGAAAAAAAGCGCTAAAACGGCGAAAGTAAGCCAACCGCTAAGTTGAAAATGGAGGAAGAATTGCAACGCCATATGATACCATAAGGAATGGGCGAGACCGGCTATAACAATAGGTATAATGCACCAAATGCCTAACGAAGCTATGAACAACCAGCTCAATGCTGAACGAAGCAGTAATACCGATGCTTCTTTGTTATAAGGAACATCTTTCCATATGAAATAGATATAACAATAGGTGAGCAATAAATGTAATAAAGAAAAGCTCATTGAGATAGCACCATAACCTTGAAAGGGGAAGCTTACAAACATACCTATAGCACTAAGTTCTGTTCCCCAGAATAAGAATTGATATTTTGTTGACCGCCGTAGTTCGTCGGGAAGAAATAACAAGTTGATCAAGAGAAACAATACTAAGTAGACCCAACCTAATAGAGCAAGATGGCTATGGGCATGTTTGACGTGCGAATAGTCAATAGGCAGTTCAACAACAAAAGCTAACCGCATTGTTAAACCGGCTAATCCGGCTAAAAGGAGATTGATTAATGCGATACGAAACCATTTCATCATGGATAAAAGCTCTTTAGTTTACCAGCGGACAAGAACTCCTTAGCTACCTGACCTTTATAAAATAAATTGCCTATTACAATAACAGCTGTTAATCAAATAAAAAGTAACAATTCTTTACGCTTATCAATAAATATAAGGATTGAGAATTATCATAAATTCTTCAGAGGCAGTAAATTACTTTCCAAAATTAGTAACTCCACCCTAAAAGGTGAGAAAGCTAAAACGTCAATTTAACCCATTATCCCATGGACCACTCTCAATTTAATCGATTGGTTAATTACGCTCTAATGTTTGATGAAAAACAACAAAAAACCATACAGAAAAAGATTGACCGAGTTTTACGAGACGTTCGTTTGGAGGATCCTTATGATAAATGGGATCTCCACGACCTTACTATTTATGCTCAAGAAGTATACCATCAACCGCTGCATACCGTTTTGCAAC
>CAZIGO010000100.1:0-1771 GCA_964538595.1 uncultured Chitinophagales bacterium
AGGTTGTTCCTTCCTTACATTGTATAACTCACGAAATGTAGCTGCTAATATAATCGTCCGGATACTGTCAGGTTGGTTATATACCTCGGTATACAGTTTGCCAATGCTACTAAGATCTATAGCTAAACTCCTTGGATTCTCCAATTGGCGGTCTATTTTCAATGACTTTAAATAATACTGCAGTGCTTTAGAATAGTTTTTTTTATTAAAATAAACGATTCCAAGGTTATGGAGATGGCGAGAAACCCCTCTTCTATTGTGTATTTTTCGATCTATTTCTAATGCTTTTGAATAGTATTCGATTGCCTTGGAGTAGTTACCTTGAATTTTATAAACTATCCCGATGTTACCTAAGGTAAGTGAGATATCTTTTTTATCTCCCAATTTTCTTTTCATTTCTAAAGATTTGAAATAATACTCAAGTGCTTTGGGAAAATTGCCCAAATTTTTATAGACATTCCCGAGGTTACCAAAATCATAAGCAATACCTTTTTTATTATCCAACTGGCGATCTATATCAAGGGCTTTTAAAAAATAATCAAGGGCATTTTCATAGTTACCCTTTCCCAAATGAATGACTCCAATGTTATTAATGGTTGCAGCTTTTTGCCTGGATTTATTTAATTGGTTCCAGTATTTAAGCGCTTTGTTATAATGAGTAAGAGCAACTTGATAATTATCCTTATTTTCATTTAACACCCCTAATATATTGTGAGACAGTCCTCTCCCCTTTGGCCAATTGATGCTTTTTGCTAATTTTAATGCATCCTGAGAGAGGGTGTATGCAGTATCAAAATCAAAAGTTTTAACCTCCCAAGCCAAATCTTTAAGAGCTTTGATTTTAGTAGTATCATGGGGGGATTTTGAAATTATCTGTTGCAGAGAATCAATTTTACGCTGCTTCTCCTCGGGAATATCTGATACAGCGTAGATAGATAGGGGTTCATAAATAATAAAAGCAAATAAAAATAATTTCAGTAAAAGGCCTTTTCTCATGATAACGGGGATTGAACTCCTCTTTAATATATAATATGTTACAAGAACCTATAAATACAATATCAATTTTTATTAAATCATGTAAATGTTAGATAAATAAGTCCAAAGACATATTGACCAAAAATTGTAAAGAGGGATTAGCGAAGTTTTACACACAAGAGAACACTAAATCCATCTCCTTTTTTTTGAAAATTGAATGCAGTAGATGAAGTTAAGGGTAAGTGTATTATATTCCATTCTTTCGTATAATATAAGCGTAGGAGTGGAGTTTTAGTCTTCAATTATTTACCTCCCCCCTTTGAGACAAGAGGGTGGATATAAAGACAAAATTCTGCAATATAAATTTGTCCAGGTTTTGGGGGGAGCTTCCCCCCAACAAACAAGCAATGCCTTGGTTAAAAATTCCTGCCTTGGGATATTCCGGAACCCAATAGATAAGTACGATCTCATGCGATTAACCTATATTGCACCTAATTAGTTCCCGCCTGCCAAAACTATTAATATCGATTTAATTTATTATTTTTTTAAAAAATATTAAAGCTTATGGGTGTTTTAAATGAATATCAGTTAAACTTTTTCTAGCTGACTAATGATAAAAGATAATAATATATCAATATTTGACCAAAATACATTGGAATACGACCAATGGTTTGACAAACATTCAACTTTGTATCGGTCGGAGCTATTAGCAATTCAACAAGCTGTTCCAGAAAACAAAAAGGGCATTGAGATCGGGGTGGGGACAGGACGGTTTGCAGTACCATTAAATATTAAA
>CAZIGO010000100.1:1781-8696 GCA_964538595.1 uncultured Chitinophagales bacterium
GGCGTGGAGCCATCAGCCAATATGGGAAAAATAGCAGAAAAAAGAGGAGTAACCGTTTACAACGCTTATGCAGAAAACCTTCCAATTGATAACAGCAGTTTCGATTTTGCTCTAATGGTAACAACGGTTTGTTTCCTTTCCGACCTTCGAAAGGCATTTTCAGAGGTTCATCGTATATTACAACCAGCGGGAGAAATTATTCTAGCCATCATTGATAAAAACAGTAAGCTCGGCAGAAAATATAAAAAGGAAAAAGCCTCCAATAAATTTTACAAGAATGCGCATTTCTATTCCACTGAAGAATTAACAGCACTTTTACATCATTCAGGGTTTCAAAATTTTCAATACTGGCAAACTTTGAGCAAATTGAAAGCCAAGGAAATTGAAAAACCTAAAAAGGGCTACGGACAAGGAAGTTTTATAGTAATTAAAGCAAATAAAGTTTAATATGCATAAAGACCCTCCCATAATTAAGGATAAACACTATGATGCTCCTTCGGCTTTTTTGCCTGAAAATCTTTTGCGCGAAGCAAGGAGGCAAAAAGAACTCCCGGAATGTTCAATCCCCCCTATTTGTGTTTTAGATCCTGATGGTGACTTAGTAAACTATCTTATCAATCAAGGACTTGCTGAAAAAAATCAGTGTTGGGCCTGCTATCATTCAAATCTTTATCACTTTGACCTAAATGGTCGAAGGATTGGTATCTTGCCCTGTATCGTTGGGGCTCCTTATGCAGTTTTGGTGGCCGAACAGTTATTTGTTTCAGGTTGCGAGTTACTTATAAGTGTCACTTCTGCTGGAATAATTAATGAACCATCAGAAGAAAAACGATTTGCTTTAATAACGGAAGCCCTACGGGATGAAGGAACAAGTTACCATTACTTGGGACCTAACAAAAAAGCACTTATTGCTGAAAAAGTGCACTTGCAACTTTCAGAAATTCAACAAAACTTTTGGTTTGATGCAAAGAGCTGGACTACTGATGCTCCATACCGCGAAACCTATGAAGCTATTGAAGCAATGAAAGGTGAAGGAATAACCTGTGTAGAAATGGAAGCTGCTGCCTTATATGCTTTCGGCATGGCAAAAAACAAGAAAATAATTTGCTTTGCTCATCTCACTAATACCATGGCACAACAAGAAGGGGATTTTGAAAAAGGGGAGCACTTTGGCAGCATTGATACGCTTAACTTATTAAAAGAAGTAATACAATCTATAGTCTAAACCTCTTTAAGCTTCCCATTTTTTGGACAGTCAATAAATGTAATAATTAGGCTAAGAAGAATAAAAATTTACAATTTGAACCTGTCCAAGTTTTGGGGGAAGCTTACAATATTTTTGGGGGCCCATTCATAAAAAGGCGCTTTGGAAATCACGTGTCCCCCATAGGGGTCGTTTCTTCGGACCATTTTCCCTCCCCGGAAAATTTACTTTCCGATACAGAAATTAGAAAAGATATCTTCTAAAATATCGTCGGTAGTGACTTCCCCGGTAATCTCACCCAGGAAGTGTAAGGCATGTTGAATATCGAGCGCTAATAAATCGCCCGGCACTTCATCGTCAATACCTTGTAATACATCTTTCAATGAATCACGGGCTTTGGTGAGCGCCTCGTAATGCCGAGCATTGGTTACGATAACGGACTCCTGGTCCATGTCACGGGTTTGTACTTGTTGTACCAAGGCCTTTCTCAATTGCTCAACATGCGTCCCTTTCGCCGCGGAAATCCATAAAACATCTTCAAAATCTTGAAATTGTTGCTTCAATTCCTCCTCATCATTTTGATCGATCTTGTTCCCTACCAATATCAAGGTGGCTCCCTCGACATTGAGCTCTTCTATATCATTTTTAAGCGTAGCCGGCGATACTTCGTTGACATCGAACACATATACCACCAAGGTAGCCTGTTCCATCTGTTCGTAGGTCCGCTCTACCCCAATCGATTCGATTTTATCACTGGCTTCCCGAATGCCCGCCGTATCGATAAACCGGAACGTGATCCCCTCTAAGCTGATGGCTTCTTCGATCACATCCCGGGTAGTCCCCGGTATATCGGAGACAATAGCCCGCTCCTCGTTTAACAAGCGATTCATAAGGGTGGACTTCCCGGCATTAGGCCGGCCGGCAATTACCGTTGCCACCCCATTTTTAAGGACGTTGCCCAATGAAAAAGAGTCCGCCAGCTTTTGCATCAAGTCCAACAGATCTTGCACCAGCTCTTTCAACTCATTTTTATCGGCAAACTCCACATCTTCTTGACTAAAGTCGAGCTCCAACTCTATCATGGAAGCAAAATGGATCAACCGGTCGCGTAACTCTTTAATTTTTTGCGAAAAACCACCCCGCATCTGTTCCATCGCGATTTCATGAGAAGCACCCGAATTAGAATTGATAAGATCGGCGACCGCTTCAGCTTGCGAAAGATCCATCTGTCCATTCATAAATGCCCGTAAGGTAAACTCGCCCGGCTTAGCAGTGCGCGCCCCCTTGCTCACTAACAACTGGATCACCTGTTGATGGATATACGGCGAACCGTGACAGGATATCTCCACCGTATTTTCTTTGGTATAGGATTTCGGGGCTTTAAAGAGGCTAACCACCACCTCATCGAGGATCTTTCCCTCGTCATTGGCAATCTTTCCATAATGGATGGTGTGCGTAGCTTGTTGAGGAAGATCCTTCCCTTGAAATACACTATTACAAATGGTAATGGCCTCCTTTCCGGACATTCGGATAACCCCAATGGCGCTGGTGCCCGATGGAGTGGCCAAGGCAACGATCGTTTCATCCATGTCCATGTTCTGATATACAGCCATAACAATAGGTTTAGTTATGCAGTATTTATTGAAAACGAAGTTATTGAATTAAAAAGACAAGTGTAAAATTTGCCCCTTATTTCGAGGGTTTTGTGTGAAATTATTTAATTTCGTAATTGTATTCAGACGTAAAAGCGATCATCAATGACATCATCTCGCATCTATTTTGTATGCTTAGGGAATATCTGCCGGTCACCGATGGCCGAAGGACTGATGCGTCAAAAATTGAAGGAACACAACCTCAACTGGGAAGTAGTTTCGCGAGGTGTCGATGATTACCATGAAGGCGAATCTCCCGACCCCCGAGCTCAAGCGATAATGAAAGAGAAAGGACATGACATCAGTGATATCCGTTCCCAACAATTCCATGTCGATGATTTTAAGAAAGCTCATAAAGTGATCGCTATGGACACCAGCAACTACCATGAGCTCTTCAATTTGGCTCCATCAGACAAGGAACGCGACAAGTTGGAGCTGATGCTCGAATATCTTTATCCCGGGAAGCGGCAATCGGTCCCCGACCCCTATTGGGACGATGACGGTTTTGAGCTGGTATATAAGATGCTCGACAAATCACTCGACGCTTTCATTGCTCACGAACGCCAAAACACTAAATCTTAATGGGATCTATCAAGCCTCGTTTACCCCGTGGTATGCGGGATTTTTTACCGTTAGAATTACAACGGCGACAATATATTCTTAACACCTTGGCTACCGTATTTGAACGTTACGGATTTCAACAGATCGAAACGCCGGCCATGGAGCTACGCAAAGTGCTGATGGGCAAATACGGGGAAGAGGGCGATCAACTGATATTCAATGTACTGAATTCTGGTGATTACTTAGCAGATATCGACAAAACCATGTTAGAACAACAAAATTCTCAACAACTGACGCCCCAAATATCCAAGCGGGCTCTCCGCTACGACCTTACCGTCCCGCTAGCCCGTTATGTTGCCGAGCACCAACACGAGATCACCTTCCCTTTTAAACGATACCAAATCCAACCCGTCTGGCGGGCCGACAAACCGCAGAAAGGACGATACCGCGAATTTTACCAATGTGATGCTGATGTGATCGGTACGGAATCGCTGTTGGTCGACTTTGAACTGATCCAACTATTTACAGCAGGTTTTCAACAACTCCAAGTCCCCGGCACTACTATTCATTTCAATAACCGAAAAATATTGAGCGGTATTGCTGAACAAGTAGGCGTAGCCGACCAGTTTATAGGAATTACCATCGCTATCGACAAGATGGATAAGATCGGAAAAAAAGGCGTGATCAAGGAGTTGGCCCAATTAGACTTATCAGATCAACAAGTTGAACAGATCGTTACCTTTATCAACCTCGAGGGGAATCTCCCCCAACAACTGAATTGGTTAGAAAAAGAGTTCAAGGATACCGAAACCGGCCGAGAAGGTGTTCAAGAAATACGCAAAATTCTCCATTATTTAGATCAAAGTGACATCCCGTCCTCCGCTTATGAATTCGATATTGCCTTGGCAAGGGGATTAGATTACTATACCGGTACTATTTACGAAGTGACCGTCGACAATGTTGATATCGGCAGTATAGCCGCCGGCGGCCGTTATGATGACCTTTGCAGCACTTTTGGACTCGATAATGTGTCCGGCATCGGCATATCTTTTGGTGTTGACCGTATCTATGATGTAATGGAAGAGTTAGACCTGTTTCCCGAACACCAGTCTGCTACCACCCAAGTGCTTATTACGCAATTTAATGAAGAAGTTGTGATGGAATGTTTATCGTACTTGGATCGGCTACGCTCAGCCGGTATAAATGCCGAACTGTTTCCCGAGCCGAAAAAGCTGGGCAAGCAATTCAAGTATGCTGATAAAAAGGGGATCCCTTATGTTATTGTGGCCGGACCGGAAGAGTTAAAAAATGATAAGTTAGGATTGAAAGATATGAAGTCCGGCGACCAACACGATTTATCATTTGATGACATAGTGAATGAGTTAAAAAATGCCTGACACATTTTACATCGGCCAAGAGCCGCTCAACTTTGAACAAATCGACGCTATCGTTCAACACGAGTACTCTTTAGAGCTCTCCGAACCAGCCGAACAACGGATAGAAGCATGCCGTCGTTATCTTACAAAGACCATTGACGAAACGGAAACCCCTATCTATGGAGTTAATACGGGTTTCGGGGCTCTTTGCGATACTACTATCTCTTCCGAACAGCTTACAGCACTACAGGAAAACTTAGTCCGCTCACACGCCTGTGGGACCGGTGATATCGTTCCGCTTCCTGTTGTGCGACTCTTATTATTACTTAAAATCCATGAATTGGCGCTGGGACACTCCGGCGTACGTAAGGCGGTAGTACAACGTCTCATTACCTTTTACAACAATGATATTTTGCCCGTCATATATGAACAAGGCTCCTTGGGCGCTTCCGGTGATCTCGCTCCGTTAGCTCATATGGCCCTTCCTCTCATCGGCGAAGGTGAAGTATATTATCAAGGGAATAAAAGCAACGCCGCTGAAGTACTCAAAAAAGAAGATCTCTCACCGCTTACATTACAAGCCAAAGAAGGGCTGGCTTTGCTCAATGGTACCCACTTCATGAAAGCTTATGCAAGCTGGTCCATTTTAGAACTTATGCAGTGGCTGAAAGTAGCCGATATGACCGCGGCCCTATCACTCGATGCATTTAACTGTCGGCTCGACCCATTTCATCAACTTATTCAACAAGTTCGCCGACACGGCGGACAAAGCCGCACAGCTCAAACAATCCAACAATGGTTGCGGCAAAGCGAATTATCAAAGGTAGAAAAAGAGCAAGTACAAGATCCTTACGCTTTCCGCTGTATTCCCCAGGTTCACGGGGCCAGCAAACAAACCTTTGAACATGCTCATCAAGTCATGCATCAAGAGCTTAATGCGGTTACCGACAACCCCAATATTTTTCCGCAACAAGATAAGATCCTCTCCGGCGGTAACTTCCACGGTGAATCACTGGCCCTTTGTATGGATTATTTAGCGATGGGGGTGGCTGAGCTGGGGAATATCTCTGAACGGCGCACTTATAAGCTGCTCTGTGGTGATCGAGACCTGCCCGGTTTTCTTATAGAAAATCCTGGCGTCCACTCAGGTTTAATGATCCCCCAGTATACAGCAGCATCGATTGTCAGCCAGAATAAACAACTTTGTACACCGGCCTCCATCGATTCGATCACTTCTTCTCAAGGCCAGGAGGACCATGTAAGCATGGGCGCCAACGCGGGTACCAAGCTTTACCGTATTGTCACTAACTTAAAGCAATTGATTGCCATAGAATTTTTTGCCGCCACCCAAGCCTTTGCCTTTCGACGACCCCGCCAAACAGCGCCGGCACTTGAATCTATCATAAAAGATTATCGAGAAGCCGTCCCTTTCGTTGAACAAGACCGGGCTTATTACAAAGATATTCGCCGCACCCAGCAGTTCCTCAGCCAGATCAACCTGACGTTATAAGTTTCAAAACTAAATTCCCACCTCCTGTTTTATGTAGGCAGCCACCGCCCCTGCACTGCAATATTGATAATAATAGTTTTTTACTTGGCGATGTAACTGCAGTAAACCCCCCGGGTTATTCAAGTACTGCCGTAACATATCTGGTAAATGTTCCCATTCTGATAATTGCAACCCGGGATAATTCGCGAAAAACCAAGTATCAGGCAAAGGCATAGAGACAGGAATACATCCTGCTCGTAAGGCCTCAAACAACCGGAAGGTAACCGGAGAGTGAAAGTATCCCTCCGGTGCTAATACGATACGGCTATCATACAAATACTGGGCGTATACTTCCGGTGCTAACCCTGAACGAAATTGCGGAGTGAATCGGAAATAAGTAGACCAGGGAAAATTGTCGTCACTAAGTGTTGTTGTTGCCTGGTAAAAAGGGCGACGAGTATTGATATAACGTCCGCTAAAAAAAACGTCGATGTTTCGATCCGTAAACGGCTGTTCTTTTAAATGTGGGATATCACCATTATATCCCAACGGTATAGGACGCAACTTAGTGCCTCTACTGTTCTCAGCAGGATAAGGAGTAAATACACGATATACATCGGGCAAAAAAGAGGG
>CAZIGO010000101.1:0-1570 GCA_964538595.1 uncultured Chitinophagales bacterium
CCTACCACTGCTACTGAAGACTATGAAGAAGTTTCGCTTTCCCAAATGCGCAAAACTATTGCTCAGCGGCTGTCAGAAAGCAAATTCACGGCCCCCCATTACTACCTACGCATAGAGGTACAAATGGACAAGGCCATCGAAGCCCGGGAACATATCAATGAAATATCCAATGTAAAAGTTTCTTTCAACGACCTGATTATCAAGGCGTCAGCTGCTGCTATACGACAACACCCAGCAGTTAATGCCAGCTGGCAAGGTAACACTATTCGATATAATAAACATATCCATATCGGGATGGCCGTGGCTATTGATGAAGGTCTTATCGTGCCGGTTATCCGTTTTGCTGACACGCTCCGCCTTTCTCAAATTGCAAAAAGCTCTAAGGAGCTTGCCCAGAAAGCCAAAGACAGAGACCTAGAACCCGAAGATTGGCAGGGAAATACCTTCTCCATCTCTAACTTGGGTATGTTTGACATTGAAGAATTTACAGCTATCATCAACCAACCCGATTCCTGTATTATGGCCGTGGGCACCATCAAGGAAAAACCCATTGCCCAAGCAGGTAAAGTAACCACGGCACATACGATGAAGGTTACGCTCTCCTGTGATCATCGCGTAGTTGATGGAGCTACCGGTGCTCAATTTCTCCAAACCTTCAAACAGTATCTTGAAGAACCCGTTCGTATTCTAACCTAAAGAGATGCCTTTACGCTCACTAGTTTTATACCTGTGTATACTTAGCTTCCCTTTTTTTCTGACCGGCCAGGACTTGGAGCAAGCCGAAGAACATATCGAAGAGGGGGACGAATATTTATTAGAAGCTGACTATCCCAAATATGGTGAGGCATTAGAAGCATATCTGAAAGCCTACGATATTCTACCGGGCAATCCCGATCTTAATTTTAAGATAGCGGCCTGTTATTTGAATGGGAATAATAAAACAAAAGCCATCAAACATTTAGAATCGGTAGTAAGCAATAAACCAGATTACAATAATGATATTTATTTCTTATTAGGCCGGGCCTATCATCTTGATCTCCAATTCGACAAGGCTATCGAATTTTATAATAAATACAAAGACCGGTTAAATGAAAGCGAACTGAAAAGAGGCAAGTCTGTAAAATTTTATATAGCTAATGTATTTCGAAAAAAACGTCGTTCTCTTGATCAAGAGAAGGTTAGTATAGCAGGGATGATAGGAATTATAGACAAGCGAACACAAGAATGTAAAACCGGGAAAGAACTGACGGATAATCCACTCCCCATTCAAATAAAAAATGTGGGAGAAACGGTCAATTCTCGCTATTCGGAATATGCCCCTGTTATTACAGCCGATCAATCAGTGATGTATTTTACCGGACGGCGGCCTAGCACTACCGGGGGTGAACGAGATAATGTTGATGGAAAGTTTTATGAAGATGTATATAAAACTCAACAAGTAGACAGTACTTGGCAGCCCCCTGAAAATGACTTGGGGGGCAACATTAACTCAAAAAGCCATGAATCCGCTATTGGTCTATCTGCTGATGGTCAAACCCTCTTTCTTTATAAGAACCTGGGAGATGGGGGC
>CAZIGO010000101.1:1580-7574 GCA_964538595.1 uncultured Chitinophagales bacterium
GACATTTATATCAGTCACTTAGAAGGAGACGAGTGGACTGAGCCCAAAAGAATGGAGGAACCCGTCAATTCCGACTATGCGGAAAAGTCCGTTTCATTAAAGAGCAATGAGCAAACAATTTATTTTGTCAGTAATCGTCCGGGGGGCTATGGTGGTGGAAGAGATATATATAAATGTGAGAAAAAAGAAGACGGTTCATGGGGTAAAGCTCAAAATCTGGGCCCCCGTATCAACACTAATTTTGATGAAGAAGGTGTTTTTATTCACCCGGATGGAAAAACCTTATACTTTAGTTCCAAGGGGCATAAAACGATGGGCGGTTATGATGTATTTAAATCTGTTCATTCTGATACCGGATGGTCGGAGCCTCAAAATATGGGCTATCCCATCAACACCCCCGACGATGATATCTTTTTTGTTATGTCGGCCAGTGGTAACAAGGCTTATTTTTCAACCATTCGAAGTGATGGGTTAGGCGAAGAAGATATCTATACAATAGAATGGGAAAAAGATACCGGCGATAAAGTTAGTCGTCGTCGTTCCAAACGACTAACCATTGTCAGCGGTATAATTAGCAATCAATCCGATGAGCCGCTGGGTGCCAAAATAAAAGTAACAGATAATGAAAAAGATGAAGTGGTAGCAGAATTAGAATCGAACAGTAAGACCGGTCAATATCTCATTTCCCTGCCGGCCGGTAAAAATTATGGAATAGCGGTGTCTAAAGAGGGGTATCTATTTAAATCTAAAAACTTCAATATCCCCGACACACAAGCCTATGAAGAAGTTTCGATGAATATCACACTCGAAAAGGCACAGCAAGGGGCTAAAATTACGTTAGAAAATATCTTCTTCGATTATAACAAATCCACATTACGACAGGAGTCTAAGCCGGCCCTGGATCGATTAGCCAAGTTCCTGGATAAAAACGATGATCTTAAAGTAGAGATTGCCGGTTATACCGATAATAAAGGATCGGCTTCCTACAACCAGAACCTCTCAGAAAAGCGAGCTCAATCCGTGGTTACTTATTTAGTAGATTCTCATGAAGTTGAAAAAGAACGTTTAAAAGCAGTAGGATATGGAGAAAAACGGCCCGTCGCCCCCAACGTATTAATTGATGGTAAAGATAATCCCAAAGGACGCCAGTTTAACAGGCGCACGGAATTAGAAATACTCAATGAAGAAGGTGAAAAACAAATGTCTACGCATGCTCAATCGGGTAATACCATAAGGGACTTTAAAAAAATCAAAAAAGATCATCCCGGTCTATTTTTTACTGTAAAAGTTGGGATTAATGCAGACCCCGCCCCTACTCCCTTTAAAAAAGGCTTTAAACAACTTATTGAAAGAAAAAAAGGACAACAATACATATATTACTCCGGTATCTTTGATAATTATAAGGATGCACAATCCCACCTTAGAGAGCTAAAAAGGAAAGGGTTAGACAAATTACATATCAAATCTTTTAAAGAAGGGAAAGCCATAAATATTAAAAAAGCCCGTCAACAGATAAAATAAAATAATTTGGATTTGATTTGCTGATTTAGTTATATTTATCCGACAAATAACAAAACATGAGGCACTTATACTTTCCGTTAATTATCGTACTAACACTCCATTTTATTGGCTTTTCAACTATCTCATACAGCCAAACCAATAAACAAATCCGAGAAGGTAAAAAGGCCCGTTATAGAGCAAACAATCTAATGGAAGAAAACCCTCCCCGCTATCGTAAATCGTTAAATTTATACCTGACTGCTGATTCTTTTTTAGAAACTACTCCGGAATTACATTTTAATATAGCGATATGTTATTTAAACACCATTAATAAAACAAAAGCCATCCCCCATTTAGAAGCTCTTCTGCGTAAAGAGCCTGATTTTAACGAAGAACTTAAATTTCTTTTAGCCCGCGCCTATCATCTCAACTTACAATTCGACAAAGCCATAACATATTATAAAAAGTATCGAAGAGAGCGGGATGACGACCAACTAAATGAAAGCAAAGAGATGTTACGTATATGTGCTGACATCGTTAAACCCGCTCGACGTATTGATCCAGGCGAGGAAGTAGAAATCAAGAATTTAGGACAAATTATTAATAAGAGAATAAAAGAATGTAAAACCGGGAAAGAACTGGTGGCCGATTCCTTGGATATACAAATTATCAACCTGGGAGAAAAGATCAACTCTCCTTACCCGGAATATGCGCCTATATTATCCGCTGATGAGAGTCGTATGTTCTTCACTTCCCGGCGACCAAACACGACCGGGGGCAAGAAGGACCCGGTAGACGGGCAATATATGGAAGATATCTATCGAAGTGATAAAACGGATGGTACTTGGGAGGGAGCTACTAATGTGGGGCCTCCTGTTTGTACGCCCAAGCATGAATCTGCTATCGGATTATCGGCAGACGGCCAAACCTTATTCCTATATAAATATGATCAGGAGAAGAAAGGAGAAATTTATATCAGCAAGTTAAAAGGGGAACAATGGTCAAAGCCGGAGCGTTTTGCAGAACCGATCAACTCCGATTACCATGAAAAATCCATCAGTATTTCCGGTGATGAACAAACCGTCTATTTTGTGAGTACTCGACCCGGCGGACATGGCGGGCGTGATATTTATAAATGCGAAAAAAACGAAGAAGGAGAATGGGGCAAAGCTCAAAACTTAGGTCCTACCATTAACACTCCTTATAACGAAGATGGTGTTTTTCTTCATCCCAGTGGTCAAAAACTTTATTTCAGCTCTCGTGCTCATAATACCATGGGCGGGTATGATATTTTCAAATCGACCAAACAAGACACCGGTTGGTCGGAGCCGGAAAACATCGGTTTCCCTATCAACACTCCTGATGATGATGTCTTCTTCGTTTTATCGGCAAGTGGTAAGTTAGGTTATTATGCTTCTATTCGAGATGGGGGATATGGAGAAAATGACCTTTATAAGATCAAAATGCCTCAACAGGAGAAGATGGCCAAGATGGAAAGCAAGAAAAAGGTAGAAACGGAAGAGGATGATGACATGTCACTACCGGGCTCTTCCACAAAACCCACCAATCCCCTCACTATATTAAAAGGAACCATCACTGATGCCTTTACCGGGGATTCTCTGAAAGCAAAAGTTAAAGTAGTCGATAATGAAAAAGACAAAGTTATATCTACTCTTAATTCTAACAGTGAAACCGGCCGATATTTAGTGACGCTCCCCTCCGGTAAAAACTACGGTATATCCATTGAGAAAAAAGGATATGCATTTCACTCAGAAAACTTTGATATACCAGCCACACAAGGTTATCAAGAGATTATAAAGAATATCGAGCTTCAACCTATAAAAGCGGGAACAAAAATTGTACTTAATAACATCTTTTTTGACTACGACAAAGCATCATTACGCTCCGAATCTAAACCGGAACTGCAGCGGGTGGTGGAATTCTTAAACAAGTTCTCAGAACTTAAAGTAGAAATAGGGGGGCATACAGATAGTAAAGGAAATGCCAGTTATAATAAAAAGTTATCAGAAAGGAGAGCTCAATCCGTGGTGGATTATCTCGTGGAACACGGTATTGCTAAAAACCGGGTAAAGGCTAAAGGTTATGGAGAATCTCAACCGATCGCTCCCAATAAAAAACCCAGCGGAGCTGATAACCCCAAAGGGCGTCAGATGAATAGAAGAGTAGAACTGGAAATTCTTAATGATGAAGGAGAAAAAGTCGCTTCCAGTAAAGAGAATATCAGTTTTGAAGAAAAAGTAGAAGAATTCGGTAAAGATGAGTCACTGAAAAAAGGACTCATTTACAGTGTGCAAATAGGAGCTTCTAAGGATCCCTTACCGCCGAAATATTTTAAAAGCTTTGATAAAGTATTAAAGTATAAAGAGGAGAATATGTTTAAATACATGGTCGGGAAGTTTACTGATTATCAAGCGGCTAAAAAATACAGCCAAGAAGTTAAAAATAAAGGAATTGAAGGGGCTTTCATCGTCGCTTTTAAAGACGGGGAGAAGATTCCTGTTAAAAAAGCTCGTCAAACCAAAAAATAAACTCCTCCCCCACTTTCTCATTTTTCGGGTATCCCGCCGGGCCATAAATTTTCTTACATTTGTTGTATTCAGGGGTAGTGAACTTACTTTCACCGTGTACTTTATCATCAAATTCATCGGTTTAGTTATCGTCGGGGGAGGCGTGATTGTATTTTTATATTTTGCTATACGATTTATGCTTTATCATGTATTTGGGATAACAGATTCTGATCAAAAAAAGGACAATAAGTCGTGAAACAAATATTTCAACAGGGGGACCAACAATATTTTCAACGTATAGTCAAAAAAGAACACACCGCTCAATTCGATACAGAATATGTCCACCCTGTCTACGCGACATTTGCTTTAGCCCGTGATGCAGAATGGACGTGCCGTTTGTTTGTTTTAGAGATGAAAGAAAGTGATGAAGAGGGAATTGGTACTATGATTAATATCGAACACCGGTCCCCCGCTTTAATAGGACAAACCGTTCAATTTACGGCTACTTTAAAGCAGTTAAATCATAACGAGGTAATATGTGATTTTGAAGCCCGGGTAGGTGATCGATTGATTGCCACAGGAAAACAAGGGCAAAAAATACTAAAAAAAGATAAACTCCACACCCTTTTCACTCAATATAAAAACTAAAAATGACCCATGGGAAAATCCAACATTAAAAAACATATTGAAATTAAAAACCGGAAAGCCAGCTATTTATACGAATTGTTGGACACCTATGAGGCCGGCATTCAACTAAAAGGAACAGAGATTAAAGCAATACGGGAAGGCCGGGCCAATTTAAGTGACAGCTATTGCTATTTTGAGCTCAATGGCGACCTGGTAGTAAAAAACATGCACATCGGGCCCTATTCCAAAGCCAGCTATGAAGGCCATGAATACAAAAGAGAACGCAAACTTCTGTTGCGGAAACAACAATTGAATCGCCTCCATAAGAAGGTCACACAACGAGGACGCTCTATTATACCCACCCGTCTTTATATTGGTGCTTCCGGTTACGCCAAATTAGAAATTGCGCTTGCCAAAGGAAAGAAAAAGCATGACAAACGAGCCTCTCTTAAAAAGAAAGCGATGGACCGAGAAATAGAACGGGAGTTAAAGAAATGGCAATAAAAAAAGCCCAAGGGGTAAGCCCCTTGAGCTTTTGTATAAGATAATTTACAAACTATCTGCCAAATAATTACTCAGCAGCCGTCCAAGTAGCCTTCGTTCGACTTGTATCCAGCTCTGTACTTGTATAACCAGCAGAAGAATACTCTTCAGAGGAACTATCTCGTTCCATAAAAATAATCTCAGAGTTCTTCAACTGCAATAAGTTGCCTCCGAACCATTTAACACCAGGATCAAGATCAATACCGATCTTGCCATTTTTACTGTCTTCCCAATACCATTCACCACTACCTTGCTCTGTAGTAGTTTGAGGATCATCCAATGATACGGGATTACAACTACTCGAGTTATCACTACAAGATTTATTTACTGTTCTTTCGAGCTTGTATTCATAAGTATTATCCTTTTTAATAGTAACGGTAACGGCATAATCAGATACCGTCTTATTAACGGATTCACTTTCATTACCATTATAATCATTGGTGTATGATTTACGAGTATAATTGCGCGTTCCATTTTCAATCATCGTTTCATAAGAATCCCACTCAGTATTTGTACCACTTGAAGTAGACTGCTCCTCTTTATCAAAACTATTATATTGGACCGTTGATAATGTCCATTTCCCGGTAATTCGACCGTCACGACCGCGGAAAGTTATCGCGGGATCTTGATCTCCCCTACCACAACTTTCCCAAAGAGGGGCAATAAGTAACAACCCGATAACAAAATATAAACTACTTTTAAAAGTATTCATAAGTCCAGTTTTTGGTTTACAAATTTAATAATTGATTGCCGACAAATTTAAAATAATATATGTTCTTAAAAAAATTTTCAATCA
>CAZIGO010000101.1:7584-8660 GCA_964538595.1 uncultured Chitinophagales bacterium
GTAAATAATTGAGTGTATATATTTTCGATATAATTGATTATAAATTTTACAATATTATCTGTAGTGTCTTGACTTGCCTGTAAAAAATTACCTTTTGTAGTGAATCTTGTAATAGTGGTTATTTGACTATTTGCTAAGCTAATGGATTTCAAAAATTTAAAAATTTCTTCTATTAAAGGAACGGAATACCTGTTTCCATTGTTTTGTTGTTAAAAAGACGTAAATAAATAAAAAATGGTTGCCTCGGAAACACTATTTTTTTACCAATCCTTCCCTTTTTGTAAGGGGACAAAGCGAAAAGCCCCTTCCTCTTTAATAGAATAATCATTATCGCTCTCTTTGGTAATCTTTTTCATGTTTTGGAATTCCTTACTCCCGACGGGAATAACCAAAACCCCTCCTATTTTTAATTGTTCTATCAAAGCGTCAGGGATATCAGGAGCAGCCGCCGTAACCAAAATTTTATCATAAGGGGCAAAAGCTTTTTTTCCTTTACGTCCATCGCCAAAAAACACATGGATACGAGTATATCCCATTTGCCTCAACAACTTTTTAGTCCGTTCATATAACTTCTTATTCCGTTCTATAGTATACACCTCTGCCCCTAACTCGCTCAAGATACAAGCTTGATATCCTGAACCAGTCCCTACTTCCAACACTTTATCACCTTCTTCTATTTCCAATAAAGAGGTTTGGTAAGCCACTGTATAGGGTTGCGAAATTGTTTGTCCCTCACCAATAGGAAAAGCCTTGTCTTGATAAGCTTCTTTAGCAAATGCATTATCCAGGAAAAAGTGACGGGGGACATTGTTAAACGCTTCCAATAATTGTTCATCTTCAATCCCCCTACCTTTAAGCTGTTGCACCAGTTTTTTGCGTAACCCCTTATGTTTATAAGTGTCTTTCAGCATGTAATATTTTTTTGAAGAACATTCCTGTTTTAGAATCTCTTTCCTTTTACCTGCTCATCTCTTATTTTAATACAAACCTACGTCACTGCATAGAAATTTATTGGTCAATCCAACTAAAACCTTGCAAAATACTATTTTTATAGCAGAAAGATATAAAGGAACTTT
>CAZIGO010000102.1:0-8623 GCA_964538595.1 uncultured Chitinophagales bacterium
ACTATGACGTAGATAGGTTGCAGGTGTAAGGGCAGAAATGCCTTAAGCTGAGCAATACTAATAACCCGTTTGCTTTTGTATTTTTAATTATAGCAGTGGGCTCGGTTTTTTATGTTCAATATGTCACATTATTTAAATTTTTAAGGTGGCATTAGCGAGAGGATTCACCTCTTCCCATTCCGAACAGAGAAGTTAAGCCTCTCAGCGCCTATGGTACTTTCACCCCGAGGTGAAGGGAGAGTAGGTCGCTGCCTATTTTACTCAAGCCCTCATCGGCTTCTGCCGGTGAGGGCTTTTTTATTACTCCTTTCCTGACTCTTTTCCCCAATTATTTTATATTTTAGATAAAAATTATACAAAAAATACTTTCTATATGTTGGTTAAAACTTATGGAAGTGCTGTTCAAGGTATAGATGCTACCCCTATCACGATCGAAGTAAACGTGGGACGTGGAGCTAAATATTATTTAGTCGGCTTACCCGATAATGCCGTCAAAGAAAGTCAACAACGGGTTGAAGCTGCCATAAAAAATTCCGGCTTCCGTATGCCCCGCAAAAAGATCGTTATCAATATGGCTCCCGCTGATATTCGAAAAGAAGGATCGGCATATGATCTCCCTATTGCAATGGGTATCTTAGCAGCTACTCAACAAATTAATGAAACCCACCTGCCTAACTTTTTAATGATGGGGGAATTATCATTGGATGGTAGTCTTCAACCCATTAAAGGAGCTTTGCCTATTGCTATACAGGCCCGCGATGAAGGTTTTGACGGCTTGATATTACCTGAGCAAAATAGCCGGGAAGCTGCTATTGTAAACAAATTAGATGTCTATGGTATGTCGCATATCAGTGCAGTAATTGAATTTTTTAATGAAAATGAGAATATACAACCCGTAAACGTATCTACTCGAGAAGAATTCTTTAACCAACAACATCAAACCAAAATAGATTTTTCTGATGTTAAAGGACAGGTCAACGTAAAACGCGCCATGGAAGTAGCAGCTGCTGGAGGCCATAATGTTATTATGATTGGTCCGCCCGGTTCTGGTAAAACTATGATTGCGCAACGCCTGCCCACTGTCCTACCCCCCCTTACTTTGCATGAAGCGCTCGAGACTACAAAAATTCATTCTGTCATCGGGAATTTAGATCCCCATACTTCTTTAATGGCAAATCGGCCTTTTCGCTCTCCTCATCATATTATTAGTGATGTAGCTTTGGTAGGTGGAGGAACGGTACCTAAACCGGGAGAGATATCGTTGGCGCATAATGGGGTGTTGTTTTTAGATGAACTCCCTGAGTTTCAACGCAGCGTCTTAGAAGTTCTTCGACAACCTATGGAGGACCATAAAGTGACCATTTCACGAGCTCGTTTTACGGTAGAATACCCCGCTAATTTCATGCTGGTAGCCTCTATGAATCCCTGTCCTTGCGGCTATTACAACCACCCTGATAAGGAATGCGTCTGCTCCCCCTCAGCTGTGCAAAAATATATGAGCAAAATTTCCGGCCCCCTGTTGGATCGTATTGATATACATATAGAAGTTACTCCGGTCCCCTTTGAGTCACTCAGTAAGGACCGTGATGCTGAATCCAGTGAAACAATACGAAACCGGGTGGTACAGGCTCGTACCCGCCAGGAAAAACGCTTCCAAAATAAAGATAACCTGTGGAACGCTCAAATGAGTACAAAAGAGGTCAGAAAGACATGTACAATTGATCAGGCCGGTGAGAATTTAGTTAAAAAAGCGATGGAACAATTAGGACTTTCAGCGCGGGCTTATGACCGCATCCTCAAAGTGTCTCGGACAATAGCTGATTTGAATGGAAAATCAGAAATTGCAGCTGAACATTTGGCTGAAGCTATCCAGTACAGAAGTTTGGACCGAGATGATTGGGCCGAGTAGTGCTTAGGAATCAATTAATTTATAGACATCTTTTAAGTTACGCCCCCATCCATCGTAATCTAAACCGTAACCTATGATAAAGTCATTAGGAATTTCAAAACCTATGTAGTCAGGCTCTAGTATGTGATAGGTGGTAGCATTCGGCTTATAAAACAATGTGGCGACATAAATATCTTTGGGCTTATTTTTTTTAAGCTTTTGTTTGAGTACCGATAACGTTTGTCCCGATTCTACGATGTCCTCCAAAATAATAATATCTCGGTCCTTTATATTTTTACTCAACCCGATTAGCGTTTCAACCGAACTGCTTGCCTCTGTTTTGATGTAAGAAGAGAGTTTTAAAAAGGTGATTTCACAAGAGAAGTTAATTTCTTTTATCAAATCGGCTGAAAAAATAAAGGCTCCATTTAAAATTCCTATAAATAAAGGGGAGTGATTTTTAAAATCGTTATTGATCTGTTGAGCGAGTTGATCAATACGGGAATGAATTTTTTTAAAAGGAATAAATATCTCAAACGTTTTGTCTTCAATTTGTATCCGTTGCGCCAAAGTTATTAGAGTTTAATCGCTGTTCGAAGGTATAATTAACTGATCACCCGGTGATATATTAGAAGATTTTAGCTGATTGGCCTGTTTGAGTTTATCAACGGTAATCTTAAACATCTCTGCTATAGAATATAATGTATCCCCTTTTTTGACAGTGTATTGACGTTTACCGTTATTGGCCTTGGAAGTAGTGGGCGGAATATTATTTTTGGATTGCTGTAAAGTGGTGATAGGCTTTTCTCGAGTGTGATTTAAATAAAGTTTGGTACCCGGGTGGGGTTGGGCAGGAGAAGAAATCAAATTTCTTTTGTATAAAAGTCTTAACTTAATCCCATAGCGTTGCGATATATCTTGCATAGTTTCGCCGGCTTGTACAAAATGATAATCAGTAATAGGGTTGTGATTTCTTTTAGGTTGTAAATACACTTTCTCTCCGGCGCTAAGTTGTTGATTCTTTTTAAAATTATTGTATTTCAATAGTCGTTTCAAAGGAATATTGTATTTCTTTGTAATTTGAGCAGGTTTAGTAGATTTAGGGAGTATAAGCGTGCGGATACGATTATATTCATAAATCCTGTTTTCAGGGGGATGAAAATCGGTGGAGTTAGTGGCTTGCTGACGATCCTCTGACTTTTCGTTTTTATCTTGCAATGAAACCACCTTGTTTTCACCACCGGTTTCATCGGGTTTTATCCGATCATATTTGTAAAGTTGGTATTTTTCTATCAACTTGATCAATTGTTTTGAATAAGTAGGGTTAGTAGCATATCCTGCCCTTTCTAATCCTCTTGCCCACCGTTTATAAGCAGTTTGAGGGAGGTCAAACAAATGCTCATATCGACTACGACTGGTTAAATATTTGGAGTGGTCATGATAAGAACGATTGGGATTTTTATATTTACGAAAACAATCGTTTTTATGATCATCGTCCATATAAACACGGGGGCCTTCCCAATTTTCATTACATTTTATTCCAAAGTGATTGTTAGCATCTTTAGCCAATGTAGAATTACCATAGCCTGATTCTAATATACCTTGAGCTAAAGTAATGCTAGCAGGAATGCCCGTGCGATGCATTTCTTTAACTGCTATCTCATCAAAATTATCGATGTAGCCATGCTTGTCCTTTTTGGCATCTACTTCTTGAATATCCTTTTGCACTAATTTACTGCCTTGACACCCCCATCCGAGGAGGAGGGAGGTAAATAATATTATTACTATAGCAGCGCTCGTTTTATGCATAAATTATTTTTTTCGAATAAACATAACACCATCTCGAATAGGCAACAATACATTGTCAACCCTATCATCATTTCTAACGGTGGTATTAACTTGGTCAATGGCTTTTGTCTTATCGTCTTTTTCTTGTTTTGTTACTTTCCCGCTCCATAGTGTGTTGTCTATTAATATAACTCCCCCCTTGGAAAGTTTGTTCAAAATTAACTTATAATAAGAGGGATAATTTTTTTTGTCGGCATCAATAAAAGCTAAGTCAACCTTAATATCTAAATCTTTGATAATCGCTAAGGCATGACCGAAATGTTGGGTTATTTTGTTTGATAAATCCGCTTTATCTATAAAATGTTTAACCGGCTCCTTGAGTGCCTCGTCTTTGTCAATAGTATGTACCATCCCTTGATCCGCTACACCTTGAGCTAAGCAAAGAGCAGAATATCCGGTATAAGTACCGACATCCAATACTTGGCGTGGGGCTAATATTTTACTTACCATTTGTAGTAATTGGCCTTGTAAGTGCCCGGACAGCATTTGTGCACCGGGTACATTTTGGCGAGTGTACTCAGCTAATTCCTTTAATACAGGGTGTTCCTCCTTTGTATGGGATTCTGCATATTGTTGTATGTTAGGGGGTAAAAAATCCATTTGAAGATAGATGGTTCAAATTTGCAAGAAATTTCCTACGTTTTTGAATATTATTTCTATTCTTTTTAACGTTAAAATGTGGAAAGAAGTTTGACGGTGTGGTATTTTAAACACATTTTTATTGTATTAATGCTTGGTATAGGCTTTTTGGAGGTGGGGGTTAGTCAATCCCCTGCCCTGGGAGGATGGCGGTCTCACTTTCCTTATAATAGTGCGATAAGTATAGTTGAGTATGATCAGAAAGTATATTGTGCCAGCCCTTTGGGACTATACTCAATAGATAAGAACGACCATAGCATACGTACTTATACCAAAGCTAACCGACTATCTGATATAGGTATTAGTAAGATTGCATATAATGAATCGCATGATTATTTATTAGTAGCCTATAAAAATGGAAATATCGATTTAATATCAGGCCAAAAAACGTCTAACATAGGAGCGATAAAGCGAAAAAATATACAAGGGGGAAAAGGTATTAATGAAATCTTTTTTCATAAGGAAAAGGCTTATTTAGCTTGTGACTTTGGTATTGTTGCTTTACAACTTGAAGAGCAGGAGATTAAGGATACTTATTTTATCGGGAGTAAGGGAGGAAAAATCACAGTATGGGATATCGTGCAATTTGAGAACAAGTTGATAGCTGCTACAGAAGAAGGCATCAAAATAGCTTCTTTACAAAAAAATCTTTCAAACTTTAAAGTATGGGAGGTGCAGGGAAAAGCTGAAAACATATACCCTGATGAAACGGAAGCACTTACCCTTTTTGATAATAAAGTAATAGCAGCTCTTCAGGATACTTTGTTCTCTTATAAAGATAAAAATTGGAAAAAAGAATATTATGCACCGGGTTGGCAACTCGAAGGACTTTCGGTGACGGGGGGGGAGTTGTTTATAGGAATGACGAAGCGGGATAGTAATGGTATTGCCAACTCGCGTATCACGCGATGGGACACAAGCCAGTCAATGGAGCACATTTATAACAGCAAATTTAAAGTACCGGTAGAAATAGCAAAAATAAAGGATGGAGAGTTGTGGATAGCTGATGAATGGAAAGGATGTGTTCAAATAACAGAAAAAGGAGCTACTTATTTTAAACCTAGTGGCCCCTTTAGTTCTTCAGCTTTTAGTATAACATCACAGGCAGGACAAGTGTGGGTGGCCAGTGGAGCGGTTTCGAAGAGTTGGAATATACCGGCCAATAATCAAGATGGCTTTTATAATTTTACGGGTCAGGATTGGTATTCATATAATCAATACAATACAAAGAAGTTATCTGACATTAAGGATATTATTACTGTGGCTATTTCCCCCGATAATGAAACGAAGTATTTGGGCTCATATGGGGATGGGTTAGTAAAATTTAGTAATGGCAACATAACAATTATTGATAAACAAAATAGTACGCTGCAAGGCGCTACAGGGGCTTCTTCATTGATTTTTGTAGCTGGTTTGGCTTTTGACCAGCAAAAAAATTTGTGGGTCAGTAATTCTATTACTTCTACTCCCGTTAATGTGAAGACAGCAGCGGGTAATTGGTATGCCTATAAAATACCGGCCTTAAAAGCGGGCCAAAAAGTGACGGAAGTAGTAATAGATGAACTAGGACAAAAATGGTTTGTATTACCCCGGGGCGGGGGAGTGTTGGTTTTTGATGAAAACGGTACCTTTGAAGATCGTTCTGATGATGAGTATAAAGTATTGGGTACTACTGAAGGGAACGGAGGCTTACCTTCTAAAGAAATTTATAGTATTGCTAAAGACAAAGAAGGGAATATTTGGGTGGGAACAGGGGAAGGTATAGCTGTTTATTATTGTCCTGGCCAAGTTATGAAAGATCAAGGATGTGATGCGCAACGTATATTGGTGGAGCAAGGAGGGTATACAAATTACTTAATGGAAAGTGAGCGAGTACAAGATATTGCCATAGATGGCGGTAACCGCAAATGGATTGCTACTACTAATGGGGCTTGGCTACTGTCGACGGATGGTAAAGAAGAAGTCCATCATTTTACAAAAGATAATAGCCCCTTATTATCGAATGATATTCGTTCTATTGGTATTGAAGGGAAGAGCGGGGAAATATTTTTTGCTACCAGCCGCGGAATTGTATCTTTCAAGAGTACGGCTACTGAAGGTAATGATAAACATACCGATGTCTATGCCTATCCTAATCCCGTTCGCCCCAATTATGAAGGGAAAATAGCTATTAAAGGGCTTGTGGAAAATGCTTATGTAAAAATAACAGATGTTACAGGAAGGTTAGTGTATGAAACTCAAGCAATTGGTGGTCAAGCTATTTGGGATGGTAAAAATAAGCAAGGACAGCGAGTAAAAACGGGGGTGTATTTGGTGTTTAGTACGGATGAAAAAGGGAAGGAAACGATAGCTACAAAACTTTTATTTGTTAACTAAATGAAATAGTAACATTATCTCTATATTTTCTCTTCTAGCCAAGAGAATCCATCACCTCCAGCAAAAGACCCTGTTTTTGATTTATTGGATAGGAGGTGTGTTAATATATTTTCCTACTCTACATCTGAAATTCTTCTCGGATTTTTGGAAACATCTGGCAGCCTATAAAGAATATGGGTTGACTGGGGTTTCATTTAACTATGGCAATTTGGGGCTGGATGTTTTTTATAACCTATTTGCTTTATTACTTTATAATGTTTTTGGCTTAAATGCTGAAGCTTGGTCCATTGTTTATCTTACTTTTCATGCTTGTAATACCTATTTAGTTTATCGATTAACATTATTATTTTCTCAATCTGAGTCTGCGAATTTTCATTTTATTGCTTTCTTGGGAGCCTTGTTATTCTTATGGTCGCCTTTCCAAACAGAAGCAGCCATTTGGGGGGCAGCACTTGATTATTTGATGGGGACAAGTGCTTGTTTGTGGGGAATAGTATTACTCGATCAATCGCTATCTCGTCAATTTGAACCTCTTCGCTTAATTGGTGTTCATGGCCTTTTTTTGATAAGTATACTTTGCCATGAATTATTCTTTGTATTACCGCTATTATGTGTTATATACTTTTGGTTTAAAAAGATCGAGCCGTCAAATAACTTGAAATGGCAGTATTTTTTAATGTATGTGGTTGTCCCCCAGCTCGTTTTAATTGTCAGTTATTTTGGGACTCATAAGTTATTAAGAGATGCTTGGATAGGCCACTATGGTGCTGATGTACATCTTCAACTGCCTATTATCACTATGGTTACTCATTTGTTTCATTATCTCACCAAGTTTTTATTGTTTTTTCGATTTTTACCCCAGTTGGTTCAAAAAATAATTAAAACAGGCTTGGATCATCCTCTATTCTTTTGGATGTTGATTATGTTGCCTTTTTTCCTTTTTACTCTTTTGGCAAAATGGGTTTATACAAGAGATGCCCGGCGATGCAAAATATTAATAGTATTAGGAAGTATGTTTATAATAGCTTTATTGCCGGTGCTTAACTTGGAAGCAGGTTTTGTGAGAAATTTACAAAGTGACCGATATGGTTATTTTGCTTCTGCTTTTATATATGTGTTACTTTCATTGAGCTTATATTTTTTGTTGCGACGGGCAGCTTTTTATGTGTTGCTCTTATTTATTGTATGTTCTCTTTTTGGATTAGGATATTCCCTGAATAACTGGATAGTGGCTGGAAACCTTTCAAAAAAACTGATTCAAAACTTTCGTCCCTACTTGGATCATTCTAAAATATATGTGCTTAATATGCCCGATAATTACAGAGGGGTTTATCTGTTTCGGTTAGGGTTTTCAGATGCTATCTATGTCAAATATGATAAAAGAGTGGGGCAAAAGTTAAATATAGTAGCTTGGCATAATCTCCAACATCCTACAGATGGGGTTACAGTACAAAACAGTACTCAACAATCCTGGAAGATTAAGTTGGATAGCTGGGGGCGATGGTTTTGGTATTATGGACGGGGGGCTCGATCTTATAAAACCAAAGATTATTATGCAGATTTTACTAATAAAGTAGGTTGGTACAAAATAAGCTGGCGACATCCCCCTGCTGATAACTCAACGGTCCTTTATCAAAAAGGGAAGGAATGGAAGAGCGTCAAAGTATTAAACAACAAAAAATAAGGGGGGAGGAATGTAGCTTATTTATTTAGTGAAATTATTTTTATTCTGTGCTGCTTGAAATGGGAAAATTACTTATTTTACCCTTTCTCTTTAGTAAATCTTATTTAATTATGGGAAAAACCAAAAAAAAGGAGAAAAAGCTTTTTTTGTTAGATGCTATGGCGCTTATTTATCGGGCTTACTATGCT
>CAZIGO010000103.1:0-8594 GCA_964538595.1 uncultured Chitinophagales bacterium
CTAAAGGACAATATCTGCTTAAAGTGACTGATCCCAAATCTCAAACCTCCTATTTGCTATTTCATTATCAACCCAAATAACAGCACAGGTATGCAAACAACTGGCATCATAGGTCTTATCAGAAATTCTAAATTGACTCCCTTTATTACGGGTGGTCTTGTGGTACTACTAATAGTTACTCCCTTTCAATATCCTTTAAAAGCTTTGACCTCCGGCCCAAGCCAACCCGAGGCCCAAGGTTTTCAACAGGCAGGCACTGATCAATGGGTAGATCCTTTTACCGGTAACTTTACCTATAATATTGACTTATTGGAAATAGGGGGATATCCTATTAACCTAAGTTATAGTAGCGGTGTAAATATGGAACAGGAAGCCTCCTTGGTAGGATTAGGTTGGAAGTTGAACGTGGGTGCGATACATCGTAATAAGCGAGGGTTGCCGGATGATTTTAAAGGGGATCCGCTTCAGAAAAAATATAATGTCAAACCCAATATAACGGTAGGCGGTACCGTCGGTTTAGGGGACATTGAAATTGCAGGGGCTGAATTAGATTGGTTTGATATGTATGCAGGATATGATCTGAAAGTACAACACAATAATTATACCGGGGCCTCCATAGGAGCCAGTTTCTCCGTTAACCAAACCGTAAGTAGTTCCATGGCTTCTGAAAACTTAAGTTTTACAGGATCGCGGGGGATATCCATAAGTACGAGCTCCAACGACGGGATGTCGTTACAACCTACCATTAGTGCCGGGACAAAATATGGAGGATTGGACAATTCTAATATCGGACTCAAAGTCGGTTATGGATTAAAATACAATTCACGAGCCGGTTTGCAACAACGTTCCTTCACATCCAGCACTGACCTTTCTTATTCATACGAAGTAAATGACAAGAAAGAAGCAAAATTAAGCATTACTGATGGTTTAAGTTTTATGGGTCATAATAAGCTCTTTAATGATAATACGTATACTCCTCAATTGACCTTGCCCTATCAAAATGAGAGTTATAACTTTTCCATAAAAATAGGCGGGAAATCCTTTGCCCCCGAATTTTCGGTCAAAGTTCAAGGCTTTTACTCTCAACAAAAATTAAAAAATCAACACCGGACGGTTCCGGCCTATGGATATTACTACTTGGGGGCCGGTCAACAAAACGAGCGTGCTCTTCTCGATTTTAACCGGGAGAAAGAGGCGCCTTATCACCCGGGACGCCCCAATTTGCCGGTGACGCATCTGACTTATGATATTTTTCAAGTGGGAGCCCAACAAATAGGGGGAACATACCGGGTTTACCGCAATGGCATAGGTTATGTGTTTGACCCTGTTGTTACCAATACAACTACTAATTTTAGTGGAGGGGGAGAGGTAAATATTGGCAATTTAGTAAAGGGAGGCGTCGACATTTCGCAAGTTCATGCCCAATCCCGTTCATCAAAATGGAAACGCGATAACCTTGCTCAAAACAAATTAAGGTTTCAGACTCCGATGACTGATCGAAGTACTCCCGTTCGCTACTTTAAACGTATCGGGGCTTTATCTCATACAGTTGATCGGTCATATAAAAACCATACAGCAGACCATACTCCCTTGCGACTCCCCTTAATTGGTAATGATAACAAATTGTTAGTAGCAGCCGGCGATAACTGGTTGACAAAAAACGGGAAAAAGCACTCTTTAATAAATAACAGCACAAAAAAACTGTCCACTCCTGTGAAACAACCGACTTCTTTTCAACCGCTAACCGTAAATCATATTAAGCAACTGGATAAAAAATATTATACCTCAAAATTACCCAGCGAAGCCAAAGGTCATCATATCGGTCAAGTACGGATGGTTAAGCCTAACGGAAAGCGCTATATCTTCGGTCAACCCGCTTATAATACAATGATGAAAGAAGTGTCCTTTAGCGTAAAAAACAAACGAGAAAAGCACAAGGGGCTTGTTAACTATAATGCCGGCAAAGAAAATAGTGTAGACAATGAGAGCGGAGAGACCCACTACTATAACGCTAAAATAACGCCTCCTTATGCCTATGCTTATTACTTGACGGACGTTTTATCCAGTGATTATGTTGACCGCACGGGAAATGGTCCCACTCCTGATGACCACGGCAATTATGTTAAGATGGATTATAATAAGGCTATCGAGGATTATCAATGGCGGACGCCTATCCCCAAAAATAAAGCGGAATATGATGCGGGTTTACTCAGTTTACATGATGACGATAAAGGACAGTACACTTATGGGACAAAGGATGTGTGGTATATCGATACGATTCGGTCAAAAAATAAAATAGCTATCTTTCACACTTCAGAGCGGGAGGGCGCCTATGAAGTAAAGGGGGAAAATGGGGGGAGAGGGAGTCGAGCTATGTACCGGTTAGATAGTATCTCCGTTTATAATCGGTATGATTTTAAAGCACGTACAGGCCCTGTAACTCCAATAAAACGGATACATTTCGTTTACAATAAAAAATTATGTCCCGGCGCTCCCAATAGTAATAAGGGAAAGCTCACACTTCAAAAAATATATTTTACGCACGAAAATACTAAAAAAGGAACTCATCATCCATATAGCTTCAATTATGGTTTTAATCCGCCATACAATGCAAATGCTATGGATTGTTGGGGAGTGTATAAACCACCACTGAGTGACCTAAAAAATAAGTTCTATCCCTATGCTGCTCAAGATACTTTACGCGATCGATACAGTGCGGCCTGGTGCTTAAAACAAATCCGATTGCCCTCCGGCGGATATATTCAAATAGACTATGAATCCGATCGTTATAAATTTGTCCAGGAGAAACGGGCGAAGCAAATGTTCCGTATTCGAGGAGCTACCGCTAAAACTAATATAAAAAGTACAAGTGCGTTTGGGAATAAGTTGTATGATAAAAGTGGGGGCGACTCTAATAAAACAGTGCTATGGTTTAAATTGCCCAGGGTGCATACCTCTCCCGGGGCTTATGAACGAATAAATTCCTTGGTCGGCCCAGCTATTAAAGACGAATTATATTTTAAGTTTAAAGTTAACGTAGAGCAACCCTCTCGGGAGAGATATGATTACATTTTCGGGTATACCCAATTAAAAAACAATCAATCCTACGGCTATAAAAAGTTGGGCGGCGAATATTACGGATGGGTAGAGATTATGACAGTACCGCGGGATGGCCGTTCGCGGGGGAACATCAACCCCATCGCCCGGGCAGCTATGCAGTTTTGCCGGACCCAAACCCCCAAGTTCGCCAAAAATCAGTTAGAAGTTGATGATGGCACCCTAAAGAATAACCCGGAAAAAGTTATTGAAAACCTCTTTCAAAGTTCATTTCTCGGGAGTTTGATCAACTTTTTTGTCGGACCAAACGGTATGCTTAAACTGCGAAATATTGGGCGTTACTTTAAGCCCAACCAATCCTGGATACGCCTGAATTGTCCCCGCCGAGGTAAATGGGGCGGGGGAGTACGGGTAAAAAAGATTACATATGGAGATAACTGGCAACAAATGTCGGCCGGTGCATCTATACGAATGATACGAACTTATGATTATACATTGGAAAACAGCTCTGTTAGTAGTGGAGTAGCCACCTATGGTCCTCTATTGGGAGGTGATGTTATCCCGTACCATGAACCGGTTACTTATGATAAAAAGTCGGACCAACCGCAATGGGCGCGGACACTTATCCCAAAAAACAAATATATGATAGAAAAGCCGTTTGGAGAATTAGCTTTTCCTACACCTACCATCGGCTATAGCCGGGTCAAGATCAATAACAAAGTACCGGATAGTATATCTTCCCCGGGAAAAGGTTATACAGTCAAAAAATATTATACAGCAAAAGATTATCCCGTAAAAACAAAGCATACACCGCTGCAGTTGGAGCGTCGAAAGAAAAAACCGGTTTTCTCTGTATTTAACAAAGACATACGTGATTATGCCACCGTCTCACAAGGCTATGCCATAACATTGAACAATATGCACGGCAAACCTAAAGGGACTTATCAATATAATGCACAAGGTGATTTGATCGGCTATACAAAAAAAGAGTACAGCCTGGGCGAACCCGTTAAAGTGCTGGATAAAAATGGAGAAATCGAACGGCAAATTATGGGGGAAGAACAGGATCTGGTGGCTGATTTTCGACAAGAAGTGACGGGTAGTATGACAGCCATCAAAAAAGCCAATTTCGGTATCTTTTCTACGATAATTGTCATACCGATCGGTTTGATGGTGCCTACTCGTGAGCGCGTGCAACGTCGGTTTCGTTCCGCTACCGTCACCAAGACCACTTATCAGTACGGAATATTGGAATCAGTAACACACAACGATTTAGGAAATAAAATAACCAAGGAAAACGAAGTTTTTGATCCGGTAACGGCAAAACCGGTCTTGACTTATCACAATAATGCTTATGACGATACAGTCTACCAGTTTCAATATCCCGCTCATACTATTTATGATAATATGGGACCAGCTTCCCAAAACCTGAATGCTACTTGGCAAATAAACACCAATAGTAACGGCAAAATTACTACAACTACTATAGGATTGACAGCAGGAGATAAACTCTTGAACTTAAGTGGACAACCTTCGGTTGCGTGGGCCAGTCAAGAAAACGGCGAATTGTATCTGATCAATAAAAAGGGAGAGCCGGTCAATGGGATTAATACCTATCTCATACTGCAGTCGGGATACAAAAACCGATTAACCGCTACGGCAGGGGAGTACACATCTATGCAAAATCCGGTACAACGGGGAAAAATATCGTTGAATCAAAACAGCCATCTTCTGCATGCAACGATACAGACCTATACGCAAAAAGCCCAACAACGTTGCGTTTATATTCCTCCCTATGATAGTTCATTTTTTTCAGCGGACACCCTTTATCAACGGAGTGGAGACTTTCAGGATAACGATACACTACGCTATCCCGATACTGTTCAAAATTGTCAATGTATGCCCTTACAACCGGTTTTCATATGGGAAAGTAATTTTCAGGACCTCATTAATGAACAGGCTTTATACGATACCACTTTTTATCTTAACGCAAATAACAAGTATTGGAAGGGGAAACGTCGGAAAGGGTCGGGTTACGGCATCGTTTCAGAAAATCCCTCCTTCTCCCGAACCGATACCTGTTTACAACTATTCCCTAGCTCAGCGAATCAATATTCCTTCTTGCAATATATGCAAGACAGTATAACCGATTCGCTACAATTTTCGACAAAGTTGACGCCCGAAAATCACTCTTGTCAAGAGAGCCAAGGCTCAAAGTAATTATATTAATGGGAGGATAAGTTGGCGAGTTCAAAACTCCTGTAATCAATTTTACAACTGTCGCAAAAGTAGTAAAACTACACCAGCTGGCTTTGAGGATTGGTTAGCGGACACCTGTCGATGTGCTGCCTTGACCCCTTATGGCGATTCATTAGAGCGCTTTTTGAACAAGGTCTTTCGTTACGATCAATTTATGACGAAAGGCAAAATGGCTTTAGTAGATTCATCTTTTGGTTTGTGGCAGGGAGTGTTGAAAAGTAATGATACGGTAAGAGGGGTGTTCAACGATCAAGACAGTACGAGTAAAGTGATCAATCGAGACACCTGTCTTACTTTTATTGATCCGGATCAGCAAAAGTTTAAGGGATGGAAAAAAATACGTGCCGGCGTAAAAAAACATTACAGTCTTTCTTTAGACAGTATAGTAAGGGCTACTATTCGTCGGGGCAATCATTGTGAGGACTCCACCCGTTTTATGCTTCACGTTTATGTGGATTTGCCGGGTACTAACTTTGTTTCTTTTAATATCCCCGCCCAATCAGACTGTAAACCCATATTCACCTGTGGTGGCGATGATAATACAGGAGATTCAACTAAAACGTATCTGCAAAAATGGAAGGATTGTTCAACCTCTTATCATCAAATTGTCAATCCCTATAAAACAAACTTGCTTAACAATTGGCATCCGCATAAACAATATAAATGGCAAGGAGACCGACAGCCGTCGACTACACAAACCCCTGCCGATCCACGAAAAAGTGGATATTTTAAATCTTTTTCTCCTTTTTGGAGTTGGGACACAACGGCTCACCACTGGCAGCCACAACCTACCGATTGGATACGTACCAATAAAGTTACGCTTATCAACCCTGATGGCCAAGCTTTAGAGAATATTGATGCATTGAACCGTCATGATGCAGCAGGGTGGGGATACAACTTTCAATTTCCGGTGGTAACAGCAGATAATGCTAAATATCGGCAACTATTTTATGATGGTTTTGAGGCCTATACACGAGCAACCAATATTCACAAAATAGGGTATAAGTGTTCTTCCTTTATGTTTAGTCAATATAAAGGATATATAAGTAAGGAACACGCTCATACCGGTCTTCACAGTATGCAAATACCTTATCATGGGCAGCTCTCTTTCAAAACACCCACCCGTTTACCTGCTCATAAGAAGAGTGTTCCACAAAGGGTTCCGTATCGAATGGGAGCTAACGACTGCCGGGGTGTTTTTACACCAGCGGGTAATGACACAGGGCAGGTTCAGCGTTATGTACTCAGTTTATGGATCAAAGCTGTCCCCCAACCCTTTATCCAATCAATAAAACCTACTGAATTTTATAATAAACTGGCTTACAATAAGTTAAAAACGGTAATTAAAGTAAATAATAACACTGTTCCGGTTCGCCATCAATATACGTCTCCTCTTATTAACCAATGGCAACAAATCCGGTATACCTTTCGATTGCCTACAGGAATCAGTGGCGTTTTTAAGATGAAATTGAAAAGTCGGGAAAGTCTGGATTACAAAGATCTCTATATAGATGATATACGGATCCACCCCTATCAATCAAATATGAAGTCCTATGTATATCACCCATACACCCACCGTATAATGGCCATCTTAGATAATAATAACTTTGCGACAAAGTATCAGTATAACGCCCGCGGCAAGTTACAAGAAACCCTTCGGGAAACGGAGCGAGGATTGCAATTTGTCAACTATTACAAACGGGAACGCCAAATAAAATGAAAAATCTTTCCCCACGTACGGGTTATTACTTACCCCTCCTGCTGGGACTGTTGACCATTGGATCCATCAGTATGGCGCAGATTAGCTTTACCCAACGGTTGTATCTTAACCAAGTGGACACCTCTATTGCGAGCAGTAAAGATAAAGTAATTGTAAAAGATCCGCAATATAATAAAGTCGTGTCGAGCAGTTCTCTGCCTTTTGAAGATCATAGTGTTAAAGGGCGCTTAATACTGGGCCTAGATCCGCATAAAAAGGAGTTGTTACCTCACCAAGGTACCTACAAAGTGAAGTTATCAGTGCATTGGCAAAATGCCCAGGGAGATACCCAGTATTTTGAACGGAAGCTCTCCCACACAATTGATCCGTCAAAAAATAACACTACTCAGGATATATCACTTATCGAGTGGGACAACTGTTATAGAATGGAAGCCCGCATTCAGAAAGTGCTCAACAAAAAGGGGCATCGTATCCCATTTACTCATTTATCTAACAAACTCTATTTAGCCGGTAAAATAATTATAGATCGGCAACACCCCTTTAAAGGACAAGCGCCCCCATCTCTTACCGCAGCATTATCTCCAAATAAAAAAGAAATTAAGATCAATTGGCCGCCCTTAAAAAGTGCAGATTTTTATGAATTGGAATGGACATATATTAGTGATCATACGGGGGCTTCCACCAGCGGAGGGTATCGCAGCGCTTCCCAATTAAAATATGCTTTTAATCATAATATGATGCGCATACAAACGAGTCAGGATGATTATAGTTTGCCGAATATATTTAGGCAGGGATATATCATTTTCCGGGTAAGAGCCGCCAGTGAACAAAAAAACTCGACTTATCGCCCTGTACTTTATGGTCCCTGGACGATAGAAGATAATTATGACGAACGCAGTCGACAGAAAATACAATCAATACAAACCTTACTCGATCAGGGTTACCAAGGAGTTGTTCATATTGATAAAAAAGCCAGTCATGGCCGTACAAAAAACTGGTATTATCAAATGTCCGTCACTGAAGAAGGGAAACAATCGCATAATATCCAATATTATGATGGATTGAAACGCTCCCGGCAACAAGTTACAATGAATAGCAGTCAACAAAAAGCTGTTGTGAAAGATTGGTTATATAATGCTCATGGACGAAAAGTCGGTAATACGCTACCGGCCCCCACGCGGGATAGTACGCTCCATTTTTATACGGCGTTTAACCGGGATTCTGCTACCGGTCAGCCCTACCATTACCGTCATTTTGTCAATAAAAATACCCCGACATCGTGTGATCCTCCTATATCGCCGCTCGACCGACATACTGGGGCAGGCCGTTATTATTCTAAACACAATCCTTTTCAACAACGACACGATAAGCGCCATCAATATGTGCCGCAAGCCAAGGGATATCCTATTCAACTTAAATCTTACACCCCAGATCAAACGGGCCGTATAAAAAAAGAACGCCGATCCGGCAAAAAGTTACACCTGAATCATCCTACCACGTATCACTATGGCACCCCCTTACAACCTTCTTTAGATCGTCTGTTGGGTACGGATATCGG
>CAZIGO010000104.1:0-2393 GCA_964538595.1 uncultured Chitinophagales bacterium
ATACTTATTGAAACCATGCGACGGGAAGGGTATGAATTACAAATCGGACAACCTCATGTTATTTTTAAAAAGATAGAAGGCCAACAATGCGAACCCATTGAAATATTAAGAGTGGATGTACCTGATGAGCACTCCGGTACTGTCATCAATATTTTAAATCAGCGCAAAGCTGAGATGTTGGATATGAAGCCAGTCTCCGACCGGGTAATATTAAAGTTTGAAATTCCGGCCCGGGGATTGATCGGTTTACGGAACTTACTCATGACCAAGACAGGGGGCGAAGCCATTATTAATAATCGATTTAAGGAATTTGCTCCATATAAAGGGGATATTAACAAACGGGAATTAGGTTCCTTAATTGCTGCTAAAACAGGTACCACACATGCTTATGCTCTTCACAAATTACAAGATAGAGGTCAATTTTTAGTTGAGCCGGGGGAAGAAGTGTACAAAGGTCAAGTAGTCGGTAAAAGTAAAGATGACAGTGATTTAGAGGTAAACGTAACAAAAGCTAAAAAACTTACTAATATCCGGGCAGCCGGCTCCGACGAACAAATTCAACTTGCTCCTCCCATCGATCTTTCATTAGAGGATGCCTTGGAGTACATTAAAGATGATGAATATGTTGAGGTGACTCCCCAATCTATTCGTCTACGCAAAAAGTATTTGACCCAAAAAGAACGAAAACGTCAAAGCTCATAACTTATTGACGCCATAAAGGCTATCTTTCCCTTAAATGGGACCTGCTACTGGAATTTAATATAAAGGAACCTTGCCCAAATACCGGATTCCTATATTAAAAGTTTGCCCTGCCCCGGCCTGTTTCCCCATTACAAAATTAGTGTACAACAACTCAACCTCCAAGCTTTGGCTCAACTGATATTTTACGCCGGTCCCTGCTTGTCCATAATAACCGGTAATTAATTGCTCTACCCCATATACCGGATTCCATTCCCCCATGCCATACAGTGAAAGTTTGTCGACAGGGAAATAATTAATAAAAATTTTAACAGGTGAACGAATATAAGACTGTTCTGATCGAAAATGGCGGTCAACATAACCTGAAATATCCGTTTCGAAAAATAATTTCCAGTCCCAACCTAATGTTTTATCATAAAATATACGATTCCACCAAACATATCCCCCATAATCTAAGTAGGGATAACCATTTTGACGCCCTTCCAAATCGGGAGCTACCGGGAAAAACAAGGTGCTTTGAACGGAAAAACCAGGTATGTTAGGGAACGGAACAAATTTTATTTTTGGCCCTATACGGGTAAAAGCAGTACGTGAGTTTGCATCATTGTTAAAGTGGAATACATTTAGAGGGGAATTACTCAATGGATCAATAGTCACTGACTTAAAGAAAGCATCCAACCCGACATTTAGTTTTCCACCGATCCCATATAAAACTTCCCCTATACCGGTAAAATAAGTGCTTTTTTGAGTTACCGCAATCCTTCGGCCTTCATGATTAAAAAAAGCATGTTGCGTATATAAGTTATTAAACCATTTTAATTCTAATTGTCCCGGTTTCAAAAGAGCAGCCGGTGTATAAACTTGAATATTAGGCGAATTATCCGGGGAGGGATTTATTGATTTTTTTTTGCATTTAAGTCCCAATCGTAAGTATAATAATCTACCGAATACTGGGTAGGGATAGGTTCCTGTCTATATTGATTGATGTAATCAATGACAGTGGGTTGCTTAGTGGTAAAGTCCTTTTTGTACCATTTGAAAATCTTAGAGAGTAATACTTTCCGTTGGGCATTGTTTAAACGTATAAAATCCGGGTCATTCAGAGCTTTTTTAGTTTTCGAAGAAATTTGTTCTTCAAGATTTTCCGGTTGATAAGCGTAAGAAACAATTTGGGGACAGCCTTTTGCAGCACAGACTAAAACAAAATGGAGCCGGGGATCCTGAAAAGGTTTCATTAACTTATTATCTTCAATTTCGTCCAATGTCAGAGAATTTCCGGCCACCTTGTGTTTCTCTTTTCCAAAAAAACCCTCCACCTCCTTCGGTGAAGATATGGGATAATGTTCTATAACAGCATTTATAACAGCAATATTATAAGCATTAATCCAAAAGGCTTTTCGAACGTTAGCCGATTTTCCCTCCAAAGAGTATGTTCGTAATTGTTTTACTAAGTTATTCAAGGAAGAGGGCGACTGATAAATAGTCTGATACTTTACTTGACCTTCAACAACATACTGTTGGAAAAATTGGTCCGCTTTATTAAAAAACTTGTCCTGCCCCCACCCTATACTGGGCAAAGTCACCATTAGACTTATAAAAAAGGCCATTAAAGGATTGAAATATGTTTTCATAATACCAATATATCCAAATTTAACAGATTCTATTAAATCCAGTCTTAAATTTTTTCACAAGAA
>CAZIGO010000104.1:2409-7286 GCA_964538595.1 uncultured Chitinophagales bacterium
GACAGTAACCTGTCTTTCTACAACAGGAAGGACTTAATTTTCCAGCCCATTATGCTTATATTGAAAATGTTAATCATTTTTTTACAATATAAATTTAATGTTAAAATGGCTAAAGCTAAAAAAGGAGATACTGTTAAAGTTCATTATACTGGTAAACTAAAAGATGGTACGGAGTTTGATTCTTCGGATGATGGAAAGCCATTACAATTCAAGATTGGAGAAGGTAAAATAATCCCCGGTTTTGAAAGTGCTATAGTAGGCATGGAAGAAGGAGAAGAAAAAACCGAAGAAATCTCTTCCGATAATGCATATGGCGAATACGATAAAGAATATGTAGTCAGTGTAAGCCGTGATCAAATGCCTGACGACATAGATTTGGAAAAGGGAACACAACTTGAAATGCAACTGGAAGATGGACGTACAATACCTGTTATGGTCCGAGAAGTTCAAAAAGAGGAAGTTATCATAGATGCCAATCACCCGTTAGCCGGTAAAGACTTAGTGTTTGATCTTGAGTTGGTAGAAATCAAGAAAGATAAATCTTAATTATTTTTATCAGCCTCAGAGAAGAAGGAGCTCCTTGGGGGGGAGACGATTTTATGTAGTTCTCATAACACTATAAATAGTTTTCTTATGTGCTATGCCTTCTCTTCTTTCTTATTTACTTTACTGAACAATAAATAATTTAAAGCATAAGTGGATTATCTGCTATGAATACTCTATTTACTTAAAAGGGAGGGGTATACTTTAGAAATCTCCCATATTCCAATTTTTTATGACCTTAGCGTGACAGAAAGTTTATAGTATTTTATGAACATCCGGGAAAATATTTCCCTTCAATCTTTTCAAACCTTTGGCGTAGACGTCTCTGCCCGATTTTTTATCACCATTGAAGACGTATCTCAACTTAAGCAAGTTTTAAGTGACCGGGAATTTCAACAAACCCCCAAATTAATTTTGGGAGGGGGAAGCAATATCCTTTTTAAGGACAATTATGAAGGTCTGGTGATCTATAATAATTTAAAAGGCATTAACATCATTAAAGAAAATGCCAAACATATTTGGGTAAAAGTCAGTAGTGGGGAAAATTGGCATCAATTTGTAGAATACTGTTTAGATCATGATTATGGAGGGGTAGAGAATTTATCATTAATACCCGGACGGGTGGGGGCCGCTCCGATACAAAACATCGGGGCTTATGGTGTAGAACTCAAAGATGTATTTGAATCATTAAAGGCCGTATCAGTTGCCAACGGGGAGTCTGTCACTTTTAATCGATCAGATTGCGAATTCGGTTATCGACAAAGTATTTTTAAAGGTCGTCTTAAAGGGGATTATTGTATTACAGCTATCACATTACGCTTAGACAAAGAGCACACCTATCAAGTATCCTATGGTTCATTACAATCCAAATTACAAGAAATGGGAGTGGAGGATCTTTCCATCCAGGCTATAAGTAGAGCTGTATGCAACATTCGCCGGCGGAAATTACCTGATCCTCAACAACTTGGTAACGCCGGCAGCTTCTTTACTAATCCTTATATAAAAGCTTCCACATTCAAAAATCTAAAAAAACAATTCCCTTCATTACAAGGTTACCCTTCCGATAATGATCTGGTAAAGATACCTGCCGGATGGTTAATCGAACAATGTGGCTATAAAGGGATAAAACGTGGGAACGTAGGCACCTACAAAAATCAAGCACTTATCATTGTGAATTATGGGGGAGCTACTTCTCAAGAAATACTAGCTTTAGCAGAGGAAATTCAAGAGACGGTTTATCAAAAATTCAGAATATGGTTAGAGCCGGAAGTTAATATTATATAATCCCCTTAATAGCCATATTTTTCAATGGTAGCCTCATATCCTTCATTTTCTATTACCCGAATTATTTCTGTCAAACTTGTCTTCGTCGGATCATATTGAACCAACGCTGTTCCGCTACTTTTTTCATCATAAGTAACCTTATTTTTAATTACACCTACTACTTTTTCTAATGCATTATGCAAATGAGCCGCACACAAACCACAAGTCATATCGGATATCTTAAGCGTAACACTGTCCCGCTTCACATATTTTACACTGTCTCCTTCGGCTTCTGAAGTATCTTTCACACTTTGGGTTTGTCCCAAGCCTACAAAAGTGCAAAAAATAATTATAGCTATAACAAAGAAAAGTTGACGCCCCATAGACGATAAAATATTTATAAAACAGGTTTTCACTCTTTCTTTTTAAGAATTTCCATGTTGACATCCACCTTAACATTTTCTCCTACTACAGCATTTCCAGAGTCCATGGTTTTATTCCATTTTACATTATAATCGAAACGATTAATTTTCCCTTTTACTTGAAAACCTGCTCGTTGGTTACCATACGGGTCTTTAATCGTACCTGTATGAATAACTGTAAAAGTTTCTTTATTTGTTTTTCCTCTTAAGGTCAGTTCTCCTTCCATTTCATATTTATTTTCCCCTACTTGTTCAAAGGAAGTACTTTTAAATTTAATCTTCGGATGCTCTTTCACATGAAGAAATTCTTCTGAACGTAAATGCTTATCCCGTTTTTTATTATCGGTGTCTATACTTTCAGCTTTTATAGTAATTTCAACCTGTGCTCCTTCCCATCTTTCCCCTTTTTTAGTCACATTCACATCATAATTATTAAATTGCCCGGACACCTCCGATACTATCATATGGGTAACTTTAAAACCCAACGTACTATGAGCCTTATCTGCTTTCCACTTCGATTGTCCGATAACAGTAAAACTCACTATAAAAGCTAATAAAAGCGTTATGGATAATTTTCTCATAATTTCTTTATTTACTATCATTAAAAACATTAACATAATAAATTATTTATAATTTTGTTAACAAGTTATATGATTTTTTATAACTACCCGCTACCACAAAATAAACAAAATACTTCCCAATAATAACCGCGCTTGTCTATAATGACATTTTTAATCCTTACCCCAAATATTTCAACAAATATGTTTTATTATGCCATTTTAACCGATAAATTCACACAAGCATTTTTAGCAGCTTCCTGTTCTGCTTCTGATTTAGTAAAACCCATTCCTGTTCCTTTTTCTTGCTCTTCTATACACACTATCACCTTAAAAAAAGTTTTATTCACAATCTTCGTTTTATCTTTTACATAAAAACTCACACTTTTATCTTCCTGTTGACCCCATTCCAGGAGGCGTCCTTTATAATTAAAGTGGCCTGATGTAATTTTCTTAAAATCTATTTGTTTGAGAATGGTATTAACAACAAACTGATAAGTCTGCTCATATCCTTTATCCACATATACAGCCCCTATCAAAGCTTCTAATGCATTACCATATAAATTTTCCGGAGGACTGTCCCCTTGTTGTTCCAGTGATTGTCCAACCAGCAGGAATTTATCAAGCTGCATGTGTTGAGCTAATTTATTTAGTTGTTCTCGACTTTGTATCTGGGATCTCCATTTCGATAATGTTCCCTCTTTTTTGGTCGGATAAAGTCGATATAAATAGTCAGTGACAACAGCACTTAATATAGCATCCCCCAAAAATTCCAGTCGTTCATTATTTTCTGTTGTCTTATTAGCCAGGGATTTATGACGAAATGCTCGTTGATAAGTAATAATCTCACCCGGCTTAATCCCGAGCAAACTTTTTAAATTACTATAAAACTTTTGCTGCTCCGGAGAAAGTGAATTACAGTTTTTAAATAGCGGTAATTTATTCTTCCAGTTGTCGAATAACGACAGAAGCATTATGCCCTCCAAACCCAAAGGTATTACTTAATGCAGCAGAAATTTCTCGATCTTGAGATTCATTGAATGTGAAATTCAGTTCATTATCTAATTCCGGATCATCGGTAAAATGGTTGATAGTAGGAGGTACAGTATTGTTATTAATACCTTGAACACAAGCAATAGCCTCTATCACTCCTGCAGCTCCTAACAGATGACCTGTCATAGATTTAGTAGAACTAATATTCAAATCATAGGCATGATCCTGAAACACTTCTTGAATAGCTGTTGCTTCACTAATATCTCCCAAAGGAGTGGAGGTACCGTGTACATTAATATAATCAATCTCATTTTCATCCATTCCCGCATCTTTCAGAGCATTCAACATTACATTACGAGCTCCATGGCCTTCTGGATGAGGAGCTGTTAAGTGATAAGCATCTGCTGACATGCCGCCTCCTGCTACCTCACCATATATAGGGGCTCCTCGTTGTTTAGCATGTTCATAACTTTCCAATACCAAGGATCCACTACCTTCTCCTAATACAAAACCATCCCTATCTTTATCAAAAGGTCGTGAAGCTGTTTCAGGTTCGTCATTACGTTGAGATAGAGCTCTCATACTACTAAATCCTCCCACGCCAGCTTCTGTAATAGCAGCCTCAGAACCTCCTGTCACAATAGCATCCGCTTGACCGAGCCGGATATAATTATAAGCATCGATCAAGGAGTGAGAGGAAGAAGCACAAGCTGATACGGTAATAAAATTCGGTCCGCGAAATCCATACTTAATAGAGATATGGCCCGCCGCTATATCAGCGATCATTTTGGGTATAAAAAAGGGACTGAACTTGGGCTTTCCTAACTCAAAGTACTTATGCATTTCTTCGTGGAAGGTTTGAATACCTCCAATACCTGAAGCCCAAATCACTCCAATTCGATCAGGATCTAAACTATCGTCATCAAGACCTGCATCCTCTACTGCTTGTTGGGCAGTTACCATAGCAAAATGAGAGAACCGGTCTTGTCGTTTAATAGCTTTTCGATCCAGATAATCTTTAGGATCGAAGTCCTTAACTTCACAAGCAAACTTCGTTTTAAAATGTTCTGTATCGAAGCGAGAAATATAATCAGCCCCA
>CAZIGO010000104.1:7296-8523 GCA_964538595.1 uncultured Chitinophagales bacterium
CCACTTTTACCCGATGCTAACCCTTTCCAATATGTTTCAGGGGTATTACCGGTTGGTGTTAGTGCCCCAAGACCTGTTATCACTACTCTATTCAAATCCATCTCCACCAAGAAACTTATTAATCTTTAGCATTTTCTTCTAAATACTCGATGGCATGGCCCACCGTAGCGATATCTTCAGCTTCTTCATCGGGGATAGAGATATTAAACTCTTTTTCAAATTCCATAATTAATTCCACCGTATCAAGTGAATCAGCTCCTAAATCGTCAGTAAAACTTGCTTCAGGAGTAACTTCATTTTCTTCAACCCCTAATTTATCAACTATAATTGATTTGACACGTGAAGTTATATCAGCCATATTTCTTTGTTTTTATTCAAATAAAACAAAACTCAATTGCGTGCAAATTAAATTATTAATTCTTAAAAAAACAAATTTTTAGTTAATAACTCTGAAGTTGTAAAAGTACAATTTTATAAAACCGCTGCATAACTAAAGACCAAAAATTTATAAAAATTCTATCCAAATTCATAGGGGTTTTCCTACTTTTAGTTTACTAATAGAAATAAATATGTGCAATTGACAAAACGAAAATTAAAAGCAGATATAGATTTTGATTTTACGTTAATCAGTATTATCACTCCTGCAAAAGCTCATCGGTTATGTTCCTTGCTCAATGAAGAATTCGGGTTCTCTTTGCGTAAAGAAAATGATATCGTTATCAAAGATAGCGAGACAGGAGAATCTCGCTCTTTCCTATGTTACAAATTTGACAAACCTGTTGACAGGACTTGTTATTATCTTATTGCCAACCAAAGTGATGGCCACTACTTGATCCCCGAAAGAAAAATCACCGATTACTTCTTACTTATAGAGGGGACGCTTCCTACCGAGACTAAGAAGGATATTTTACAACAACTCAAAAACTTAGGAATGATACAGATTTCCTTCGAAGAAGATGTCGAAGAACTCACCTCCAAAGAAAACCTCATCATGGTATGAATAAAAAATTTAACCGTTCCAAACTCATAGCTACCATAGGTCCTTCAGCTAACGAAAAGTCAATATTACGCCAGATGGTTAAAGCCGGTGTGGACGTCTTCCGCTTTAACTTCTCTCATGGCACTTACGAAGAGTACATTGAAATCATCAACCATATACTGGAGATCAATGATGAACTGGTAACCAACATAGGAATATTAGCAGATTTACAGGGTCCGAAAATACGC
>CAZIGO010000105.1:0-8481 GCA_964538595.1 uncultured Chitinophagales bacterium
CATTATTATGGAAATGGTAGAATTAAAGTTTAGAATGGGTACCGTCACAATATGGTTTGTTACCACTGTTTTTACAGCCGCACCAAGCTACTTTTTGTTTTTCTTCAATTTCTACCGTAATGGGGGAAAAGTCTGTTCCTTTGTGGGAGCCGTCGCAAAATGGTTGATTATCACTTTGCCCACAGCGGCACCACGCATAAGTGCCGGGCTCCATTTCCATAACGTAAGGTTGCTTTTGAGGGATTTCAGGTTTACTCATAAGAATGTTTTTAGTAAACAGAATTATCTTAACCAATATAACAAAACTTTTTTACGATCATAATCGTATAATTTAAATAAGCTGTTAAAAGCGGTTCACAACGTATGGGAAGTTTAATAAAGTGTCCAAAAGTTCCTGTTGTACGGAAGTTTTCATAAATTACCCGCGTCAGTAATCTTTAATTTTGGAGGGGAGAAGGGAAAATTTTATTTTTGCTAATCGCATAATACAGTATTTTGTATAATGAGTAAATCTAACAGGTCTAATATACCAAAAGAAAACAGGGATTGGACGGAAGTCCATGCCGAATCATCTTGGCAAATATTCCGTATATTATCAGAGTTTGTCGAAGGATTTGAAAAACTGAGAGAGGTGGGGCCCTGTATTTCGGTGTTCGGTTCGGCCCGGGCGGAGGAGGATGATAAGTATTATCAGCTGGCTGAAGATATTTCTAAGCGGTTAGCGGAATCGGGTTATGGTGTGATAACTGGGGCGGGACCAGGGATCATGGAAGCGGCAAATAAAGGAAGTTATTCTGTGGGAGGGGTGTCCGTTGGTTTAAATATTGATATCCCGATGGAGCAATATTCCAATCCTTATATGCATCCTGATAAGCTCTTGAAATTTAAATATTTTTTCGTCCGAAAGGTGATGTTCGTTAAGTATGCTCAAGGGTTTGTCTTTATGCCCGGCGGTATGGGAACGTTGGATGAACTGTTTGAAGCCCTTACTCTCGTTCAAACCAAAAAGGTCAAAATGTTGCCCATCGTCTTGGTAGGTTCTGAATATTGGGAAGGACTGTATGATTGGCTGGTTAATGTAGTAGTCAAGGAAAAAGAGTATATCAGCGAGGAAGATTTGGAATTATTTAAAATTGTGGATACCTGCGATGAAGTGCTTGAGGTTATTGACTCTTTTTACGAAGAGCGATCGCTCAAACCGAATTTTTAATGATATCACCATCCCCTGCTTTTTGGCTTAAGAAGTTCCTGGTCGGGCCGAAACCGCTGTTATTACTTTTCTTTTTGTTGGTAACTTTTACCCTCGATAACCCTGTTTTGAACCTGTCTGTATCACAAATTTCCCCTGATAAATCCGCTAAATTTCGTTCACCTATTAACTTTAAAATAGATTTGGCGGGTAATTTCGGAGAGATACGGGGAGATCATTTTCATGCTGGTATTGACATACGTACGAAAGGACGGACCGGTTGGCCTATGATAGCAGTACAAAAAGGATACGTTTCCCGTATAAAAGTGAAGTCGACCGGGTATGGCCGGACGCTTTATATTACGCACCCCAGTGGTTATACTTCGGTATACGGTCATTTAAAAAAGTTTAATGAAGAATTACAGTCGTTTATTCGACAAGTACAATATCAGCGGCAATCTTTTCGGGTCGATGTCTATCCCAATCAGGATAAGTTTACCTTTGAAAAAGGAGATACGATAGCTTATTCGGGCAATTCCGGCAGCAGTCAAGGTCCTCATCTACATTTTGAGTTGCGTAATACTACAACACAAGTTCCGGTAAATCCCTTGAAACATGGTTATGATATTAAAGATAATATGCCGCCTTCTTTTGATGGATTTGGGGTATATCAGTTGAAAAATGATGACCGTACGGATAATTATAAGATAGTGGGTGAAAGATTTTATCACACCCGCGGCTATGGCAAGAAATATTCTGTGGCTCACCATACACCTTTACGTGTCTGCAACACATTTGGGGTGGGTGTTAGTACTTCGGATTTGCTCCATCGCTATAGTTTCACCCTTGATGTGTATTCCCTTTCGCTATATTTTGATGGAGAAAAGGTGTATTCTTATACATTGGATCAAATCCCTTTTTCCAAGACGCGATATGTTAATGCTCATATAGATTATCGGTCACAACAGCAACGGGATGCTACCTATCATCAATGTTTCCTTTTACCGGGCAATCGATTAAATATATACGATAACGTTAAAAACCAAGGGGTAATTCATTTAAATGATGATTCGATACATCGGCTCAAGTTAGTGGCCCGTGATGCAGCCGGCAACCAATCAACCTTTCGAGTAAAGGTACAGCGCCATGAGGAGTGCGATAATACGATCCCGGATAAGAAAGTAGCAGATAAAGTATTCGCTTATGATGCTAATAATACTTTCCGACGAGAAGGGATAGAGTTAGAAATGCCTGCCGGCGCTCTCTATAATGATATTTACTTCAAGTATAACAAATCCCGGGCTAAAGGGAATAATATCTATGGACCGGTGCATGAACTACATAACCCTTACGTACCTGTGCATAAATATTATACACTAAAAATTAAACCCCGCGGATTACCCAAACGATTACGGGATAAAGCGTTGATTACACGGATTACTTATAACGATTACAAAATATCAATGGGAGGAGAGTGGGAGCGAGGATATGTTATAACAAATGTGCGCAGCTTTGGGGATTTTACTGTCTCCATCGATACGGTGGCTCCTCGTATACGATTGCTAAATATTTATGATGGCAAATCTATGAAATGGCAGGATAATATACGGGTGGCGGTAACCGATAATCTGTCTGGGATTGATTATTTTGAAGGCCGCATTGATGGACAGTGGGTGTTGATGCAATATGATACAAAGTATAACTTGCTGAAATATGACTTTGAGGGACCCGTGGGGCCTGGGAAACATACTTTTCAATTAAAAGTGACAGATCACCAGGATAATACCGCACGGGTTCAGCTTCAGTTTAAGCGGTAATTGCCAACTTGATAGTGTATTTAATTTAATAATTGATTAATGAGGGAGCTAGCTTTTTCCGGACACTGGTATCCTTAACAGCGTTCTGCCTCCAATAGGAACTTTTTAAAGTTTGGGTGCGAATAGCTTGGGTGGTTAGTTTTTTTGTTTGTTGACCGAACCCACTCGTATAAGTCTCTTCCCATCCTGCAATTCGGTGAGGAAAGGAAGCTTCATAAAAGATCTTCAAGGTGCGTTCTAATTCGGGGTACACGATTTGATAGATTTGTAGGTCGTCCCCGGGATAAGTGGTACCACTGTAAGATTTTTTAGTAATTCGAACTTTATAAGGTTTCATCTCTTTATGACGTAAACGGATATACTTGGTAGTGGGTATCATTTTTACCGTATCTTCCGGTAACGATTGAGGATTTAACCGGATGCGGGTCCATATGGCATCTTCTAAATAAAAAGTTCCTACCTGGTAATGTTGATCGCGTATATCTTGAAAATAAGAATGCCCTCGTACCTCATATGCCGTGTCCCGGTAATTGAGTTGAAAGTAACTTTGACCGCACCAATCCTGGGAAGATTGAGTGAGTTTGAGAGTATGAGGATATTCCTGCCCTCGTACCGGGGTAAACACTGAACGCATAATAGAATAATCATAAATACCGGTAACGAAACGATGAATGCTGTTGAGTTTTAAGACGGTAGTGGCGGGCTGGTCGGTATTTTTTTCTTTTTTTACTTGCTCTTCGGTTAAAAAATCTTCCGTCACAAACACTAAAATAGCTTCTCCTTGGTGGATTTGGCCATAGCGTGCTTGTTTCAATTTAAAGCGGTTTAGTTCCGCTTGGCCCTGATACCAGTAGTCTGAAAAATTACCGGGTTGAGATATTTTAAATGATTTTTTTGCCGTATAAGATCCCTCGGAAGAAGAGGAAGTCTGTGAATTGGTTTGCATGTCGCAACTCAAAAGTAAAGTACTGATAGTAAGCGATAGAATAGTGTAAGAAAACCAGTAAAGACATTTGTTTAAATAGTGCATTACTCAAGGTTTCATGATTAGCGATTAACAACTCGGGTATCCCATTTTTAATAAAAGTATAACCGTTTATTGCAAATGTTCTTTCTCTATTTTAAGAAAAACTATGGGAAAATGGTTAATGTCTTAATATAGAATCATTTCAAAATCCTTTCCTATAACTGGCTATTCGAGTTGTATGATACATGGTACTAACGTCATTTTGATAAAATCTATTCAGCACGGGGAGGAAAAATTTTGGAGGGGGGACAGAGGATGATTAAACAGTATTATATATAATATTTGACTCCATTATATCGTTTTTTTAATGCTTATAAACACTAGTATATGAGAGGGATAAATGATGGGTGCTTTATTTATTTAAGTTACTTATTGGTATCGATAGTCTTTGTATTTATTGCAAATGAAAAAGGTCAAGGGCAAGTAAAACTTGACAGTACGGTCATTTCATCCCGTACGCTTGTGGATAGCTTGCATGTTCCTTGGGAGATAAAATGGGGCCCGGAAGGATATATTTGGATGACGGAGCGAAGTGGGAGAGTCAGTAGGGTTGATCCGGATAACGGTACATTGCAAATATTGAAGCACATAAAAAAGGTACAAGAAAGTGGTGAATCCGGGTTGCTGGGTTTGGCGCTCCATCCGGACTTCCCTGATAGTGCTTATATCTATATAGTTTTTACCTATCAGGTAGGGAACCGGCTATTTGAACGTTTGAGCCGGTATACCTTTCATAATGATACGCTAAAGAATCCTCAAGTGTTATTAGATAGTATTGATGGGAACAGTTTTCATGATGGGGCGCGCTTAATGATTTCCGATGATCGTCGGCTGTGGATGACGACGGGGGATGCCGGTGACCAACAAAGTGCCCAACGAACAAGAGATCGCAATGGGAAAGTGTTGCGGGTAACCTTAACCGGTAATATCCCGGACGGTAATCCTATCGGTAATGCAGTTTGGTCATGGGGGCACCGGAATCCCCAAGGGTTGGTACAATTGCCCGGCGGTAAGATTTTTATTTCTGAACATGGGCCGGCTACCGATGATGAAATTAACCTTATCAAAAAAGGGCGTAACTATGGTTGGCCCGATGTGAAGGGATATTGTGATAAAAGTGGAGAAACAGCTTTTTGCCGGGATTCTAATATAGTAGAACCGTTGAAAGCCTGGACACCTACTATAGCTCCCTGCGGATTAGACTATTATAATCATGAAGAAATACCTGAGTGGCAAAGCACACTTTTGCTGGTTAATTTAAAACAAGATGATCTACGGGTGTTGGCATTGGATCGTGATAAGGACAGTATTATATCAGAACGGATCTACTTTGATAATAGTTTTGGCCGGTTGCGTGATATTTGCATAGCCCCGGACGGTCGTCTTTTTTTGGCTACAAGTAACCGTGATGGGCGCGCTAATGATGGTTTCCCTGTGGCTCGGGATGATCGTATTATTGTTGTTAGAAGTATTCAATTTGATAGTTCACATATTCCGGCCGGGGAGCAGCTCCATATTTATCCTAATCCGGTTCGTCAAGTGTTTAATGTACAGCTCCAACCACAACTTTTACACCAGGGAAAAGAGTTAACTTTTACCCTTTATAAGATCAATGGTCAACAAGTGAAAAAAGTGAAGTTACTCGAAACGACCAATATTATTAATATCCCTGATTTGTCGGCTGCTATTTATTTGTATGCCATACAGCGAGAGGATAAGACTATAGCTACCGGTAAGTTGTTGAAAGATTGAAGTCTGGAATCAAGCTCCTTCCCCTTTGTTCAATAAGGGATGTTTTTTCTCGCTGGTTATTTTCATTATATTGTTAGTGCAATATAAATTTTTTCACCAAAAATATATATTTATGGCCGAATTACAGGAAGGTACTCAAGCCCCGGATTTTAAGGGAAAGGATCAAGATGGTAACCCCGTTTCTTTAAGTGAACTACGAGGAAATAAAGTAGTGCTCTACTTTTATCCGAAGGATGATACCCCTGGATGTACTAAAGAAGCTTGCAATTTGCGTGACAATTATGATAAATTGAAAGAAGCAGGATATGAAGTGGTCGGGGTAAGTGTTGATGATGAAAACTCTCATCAAAAATTTATCGACAAATATGATCTTCCTTTTACTCTCATTGCTGATACTGATCAAGAGATCGTTGAAAAATACGGTGTGTGGGAGAAACAGAAAATGATGGGAAAGGAGTTTATGGGTACTACCCGTAAAACTTTTGTTATTGATGAAGAAGGCAAGATTGAACAAGTTATCGATGATGTTAATACTGAAGCTCATACAGAGCAAATTTTAGGTTAGCCTCAAGGTAGCCTAATTAGTACGAACTTAAACACATATGAATAGTGGTATGAAGCTGTATTCGTATCTATGTATTTTGCTATTGCTCATGGTTGGTCAGCTCCGGGCGCAGAATGATTTTAATGTATTTAGTGGCGCGGGACGGGGAGGAGTCAATACAACGTTTGCCACTGATTACCAAACCTTGGGAGTTAACCCGGCTAACCTGGGGTTTGAGGATCCCAATGAACACATGTTCTCGTTGGGAATAGCCGAGATGGGAGGGGCTGTTCATTCTACTGCTTTAGATAAAAGAGAGGTACGAAAAGAGGTGTTGGCTTTTCCCGATCGTAAGTTTACAGATAAAGAAAAAAGGGAGGCCGCTCGTAAATTTGTTGACAAAGGGCTCACTTTTGGCGTCAATGCTATGCCGGTTGGTTTTGGAGGTCATTTTAAAAAGATAGGTGGCTTTGCAGCTAATGTAAGACTGCGTACCAATGGTTCTATGCATCTTAATGAATTTGCTTCTAACCTGCTTTTCTTAGGATATAATTATGATAACTACTTTGATACGACACAAATAATACAGGGAGATACCTTAGGTATTGTCCGGGATAACCCCAAAACTTTTTCCGAGGTTTTTGGCGGTACTCATATCAAATTCGCTTCTTTTCTGGAGTTTAGTGTAGGTTACGGGCGGCATATTATTAAATCGGAAGATTTTGCCTTATATGTCGGAGGAGGAATAAAATATTTGAAAGGCTATGGTATGCTAGAGGTGCAGCACCAGGGGGATTCATTAGTAGGGTTTAGTGCAATTACTCCTCGAGTGCCCATAAAATATGGTAAGCAAGTTAAGAATTCTCCTTCGTATGTCAGGGACAGTAGTTTGAGTTCAGTGGGGTCCGGATTGGGATTTGAGTTGGGTGCAACAGTAGTTATTAATAAGAGTATTAAGCTAGCAGCGTCATTAGTAGATATTGGTGGGGTCACGTGGACAGGGAATGTGTTTAAGGTAAAAGATAATGTGATTGACAGCTTAAATTATAAGGGAGCCGATAATTATAATATGTATCAACATATGCGCGACATTTCGGGCGATGAAGTCTTCAATTGGCAAGGGATCGAAAAAAGAAGGCAACCGTTGCCTACTCGCTTACGACTGGGAGCAAGTATTGAGTTAATTGAAAAAAAATTGGAAATTGGGGCTGATGCCGTGATCCCCTTCAATGATTCACCGGCTAACCTCAACCGTTCCTTTTTAGCGGTGGGAGGTGATTATTATATAGGGCGCCTGTTTCGCTTATCTTCAGGAGTTAGCTTCGGTGGAAACTATGGATTTAATGTTCCATTGGGAGCAAGTTTCTTCCTCAATCAAAGCCATTCCTATGAAATAGGAGTGTCAACACAGGATATTATGGTACTATTTGGTAAAAATAACCCTACCTATTCGCTGTCGGCCGGTTTTTTACGATTTAAATTTTAGTTCCAATCTAATTGTAATACTGTTCTTTTTAGCGGCAAATTTTGATATTTTTAATTTGAATGGGAAAGACGGGCCGCATTTACCCCTTGATATTAACCCGTTTATTAATGCCTGCCATTTTCTTTAAAAAAAGCGTTTTTAAACTTTTCTATCTCTTTATTTATCCCTAAATTGCGCCAAATTTTAAAAGGGATTTGGGTAAGTAAATTATGTTACAACGCTTTAAAATACCAATAGCGGCTATCATCGGAATGATGTTTTTGATTATGCCGATTAGTGATAGTGTGGGCAGTACGGAACAGAGTGGAGAAAAGAAAAAGGAAGGGCTGCAAATCGGTAAAATAATCATGCACCATGTCAAGGATAACTATTCTTGGCACTTTTTTACGATCGGTGATCAGCATTATACGCTTTATTTACCCGTTATTTTATACTCACCTCAAAAAGGGTTTTATTTATTTTCCTCCTATCAATTTAAAGAGCATGGAGGATCCTATAAAGGTTTTACTTTAAAGCATGGAAGTATTGTAGCGAAAGACGGTAGTACGGTCTATGATATTTCCATTACGCAAGGCGTTTTATATATGCTTATCAGTGTCGCTATACTTTTAGTCGTTTTTTTAACAGTAGCTCGCCGCTATAAACAACGTGGCAGTAAACGGGTCC
>CAZIGO010000106.1:0-8387 GCA_964538595.1 uncultured Chitinophagales bacterium
TCTCCCGAAATTGTTTACGGCTACGAACTATCAGCTTCAATACAGCGGCACGGGTAGGAGCGTCCTCAAAGTACCAATATGGGGCCTCCGGGCAATTACGAAAATCGAAAGCATGCGTAGAGGTGTTTACATATCCTCCTTTAAACACAGAACTGTCAATCCTGATGCCATTATTTTTAAGTGCCCTCTTTACCTTAGAGAAAGGTTGTACACACCATCCGCCGGCCCGGTAAGCCACAATGTTTTGTTGTGACAGTTCTACTAGGATGCTCTTGTAGTCGGCAACAATGTTATTGATTTGTTGGTCGGGGAAGTCAGCGAGTTTATAGCGATCTTTATTCATTACCCAGCTTTCTTGTTCAAAGTAGCTGTCCTCCCAATGGGGATGTATGTGCAATTGTATATCGTGACCCTGGTCGGTGAGAAGTTGGAGTTGGTTACTAATTGCTTCATAATCATGGGCTAACTGCGATCGCTGTTTTTTGTATTCCCTTAATTTTAGAAGATAACCGGCGTCAACAAAGAAAACAGCCTTAATATTATATTGGGATAATATCCTTAATAGATGATCGGTAGGTTCTAATATATTTTTTTGAGCTGAACCCGTCGGGGAACCAAAGGAAAGTTCGTAATCAAATGTTAACATTATATTCATGACCGGGGAAATACTTTATAACCGTGAATTAGCATAAGGGGCAAAGCTAATATATAATATAGCAATTGTTTCCATTTGGGCATTTTATTTTGCCATTCGATATCCCGGCGTAACTTAATTGCCTGTTTTTTCTTAAGGCGATTACCGCCGACTATGTGGGTGATGGGGAAAGAAGCATTATTGTGGATCTTTTGTTGTACAGTTTCCATGTCATGTTCAAGGAAGGCTCCTATCTTTTGAAGTACAATATCCGGCTTATGAATAAAATCTTCGTAGTATATCTTTAGTATGGGTGAACGACTCGGGAATATATACAGCATGAGGGCTATAAAGTTGATGATGTAATAATAGACAAGGGTGCGATAGGGAGGTTGTGAAGTTTGAACATTTTTTTGGAAAGACCAAATAACACCACGAACGTCACGGACCAGGTAAAGAGCTTTGATATTGCTGAACGCGGCTTGCTTTAGGGCTAAAAAACGTCCTATATACTTTGCTGCGTCGATAATATCAGGGGCCTGGGTATTGTTTTTAATTGCCCCTATCAATTGCTGTTGTATATAAGCGTATCGATCGCGCTTTGAAGAGGTAAAATGTAGTAAATGGGGCAAAATAGCGGTATGGTACTCCATAGAATGCGTAAATTGATATACCGCCTGAGCATTATCTTTTATCGAATCCGGAAGTTCATTGATGATATTACTCCAATAAGAACATTGACTGATTCGTTTCCCGCAAGAACAGTATGCATCTGTAGACAAATACTTAAAAAAATGATGTAATTCACCGGTATATCGTAAGTCAGGATGACTGTTAAGAATGGTAGCAAGAGCTGTTGTGCCACTGCGTCCCGCTCCTAAAAAGTAAACTATATTCCCCCGGTGCTTTGACATAATGGGATAAGTGAATTATTCGGCTGCTTTCTTTTTCAATAAGAAATTCTCGATGGCTATGTATTGTAACCCTGAGTTATTCATAACAAACATAGCATCTTCAACAGTATAAGCGATAGGATAGCCATGTAAGTTGAAAGAAGTGTTTAATATACAGCTGATCCCGGTTTTTTCTTTAAAAGCGTTTATCACTTTCCAATATTCGGGATCGGTTTTTTGGGAAACTACTTGGGGACGGGTGGTCCGGTCATAAGGGTGTATAGCCCCCTCGATTTCCTTACTCTTCGCAGTATGGGTGTCAAATGCCATGATCATATAAGGGGCATGAATGGATTTGGGATTTTTAAGATATTGGTCAGCATCTTCTTCAAGCATACTGCCGGCAAAGGGCATCCAAAAATCTCTTTCCTTGATCATTTCGTTGATCAATCGTACATTTTCATAAGAATCGGGGTTGGCTAAAATAGACCGGTGCCCTAAGGCTCTTGCTCCAAATTCCATCCGTCCTCTTACGCGAGCTACCACTTTGTTATCAGCTAATAATTGACCTACTTTTTCGTGTATATCATCGGGTTGTTCAATGTGATAGTCGTCTTCATATTCTGTTAACTTTTGCTTTAATGAAGAGTTTGAAGAGATACTAGGTCCGATACAAATTGAATCTTGAAGAGGAGGGATGTCATTTTTAGTAATTGAAGATTGCTGCGTCCAATGATGCAAAGCAGCCCCTATAGCATTGGTCTCATCTCCGCAAGAAGGCATTATAAAGAGATCCTCTACTTCCGGGAGTTCCATGATCTCTTTATTTACTTTTACGTTCATGAACAGTCCGCCACTCAAAGCCACTTTTGAGGTCTCGTAATAATTTAAGTTACGGCGAATAAGCTCGGTGAGCATATATTCAGTATAGGCTTGCAGGGCCCCTGCAATTTTATCAAAACGTTGTCGTTTTAAGATCTTTTCGAGATACGGTAATATCTGGAAAGTAGTGCGTTTGAGTTGTCTTTTCCAAACCAAGTCATTCGGGTCTTCAAAGGCCAGTATATTGTAAAACTTTTGGAGCAAAGGACGATATTCCTCCTTCTTAGCATAAGGGGCTAATCCCATGAGTTTGTACTCGTGTTCGTTGGGGACCATACCCATGTGATAAGTTACCCCGGAATAAAGTCGGCCCAGTGAATCGGTGTCGGGAATGGATTGTTGGCGTTTAACTTGTCCTTCCTGAGCAATGTTAATAGTGGCAGACAAGCGATCTCCACCGCCATCAGCAGTAATAACTAAAATGGGGGATTGATTGTCAAAATGAGAACAAAAATAGGCCGTATTGGCATGGGCAGTGTGATGTTCGACAATCTCTACTTTTGCCGGCGGAATACCGTGGTGATGGAGAATGTCTAATTTTTTCTTTTTAAGGCGTCGCTTCCAGATATTATACAGCGGTGTAAATCGTAAAGTATCTTTTATGCGGCGCGTTAACGTTCCTCCTTCTTCATAGCGTTGCATCACCTTTTCCCGCGTAGAGGTCTCTTCGTCGATGAGCATATGGTTGCTCACTAACATGAACTTGTCTATATCACTCAGTTTCAAATTGTGGTAATCGAGTGTATAGGCTAATGCTTCCTGGGGGAAACCCGAAGCATTTTTTTCTCTACTGATGCGTTCTTCTTGTAGAGCAAACAGCAATTCCTGGTCCTTGAAAAGAGCTACAGCGGCATTGTGCCCATCATGTAAACCGATCACATACATATTGAATAAATTATTTTATTTATTTTGAAGATAACTTTTGATATGTCTGGAGTAATGTAGTGCAGACATTCGTTAATTTATAATCTTTATTTGATTGAAGTGCGCTTTGGGCTAATTTTTTATATTCAAAAGAAGACAAAGATAATGCTTTTTGCATGACTTGTGATAATATTTGTGGAGTGTTTTTACGGAGGACAAACCCATTTTTTTTATGTTGCACTTGCTTGGGGAGTACCCCGGTAGGAGAGACAATAGCCGGTGTGCCACAAAAGAAGGCTTCCGTTACTACCAACCCGAAAGATTCCTGCCGTGAGGGGAGAATTAAAAATTTTGCAGCAGTATACTTTTCCCGTAACTCCTTTTGAGTGAGATTTTTGAATAAAGAAATATTGTATTTTTCTTGTAATCGTTCAATCGCTGAAGCATATTCACCGGATCCTACGAAGCAATAACGTATTTGCGGTTGATCTATGAGTTTTATAGCCTTTAGTAAAAGATCCACGCCCTTTATTTTATAGAATGAACCGGTAAACAAGAAATCGTATTGTTTTGGGGTATCGGGTTGGGGGTAAAAGGTTTGCTCATCCACCCCGGCACATAAGTAGGTATCTACCTTCCTGTTCAAAATGTTTTCGATAGGGGCTTTCAATGATTCACTGACGGCAATTGTATGATCGATATATTGGGCCAGCCAACGATAGTAGTGGCGCATGAATTGGTTGGAGTGAGAAGTAGGAACATCACCTCCATGAAAAGTCACTACTAATTGCGTCGAAGGGTGGAATATTTTATATATGACCATTAAACTGATCAACGGGTAGAAGAAATGCAAATGGACTACTTCATAAGTAGAAAATAAATAAGGAATAAATTGGAGGAAAAACCTACTATACTTCGCTACACTTCCTATAAAAGAAGTAAATCGTCTTTTTAGATAGGCGATGTCAATTTCATCATCAGGATCTTTTAAAGAGAGCAATCGCTCATATTGATTTTTTACAAAAATACCGGAATACGGCTTTTCAGCAGAAGGGTAAGCATTACTGACCAACAATATCTTCATGAGGCCGGCGATTTAATATGGTTGACAAAGGCTAAAGCAAATCCCAAGTATAAACCGACCATCGAAGAATTAATGATGTGCCCGGCAATAAGAGAGTTTAAAAAAAGTAATAGGAACGCGAGAAAGACGGGGGGGATATATTTGTTTTTCATAACATAAAATGACATGAAAGTAAAAAGTAACAAATAGAGCCAAAAGCTATAGATAAAACTCCCTCCTATGAGGCCATACTTCCCAACTATATCCAAGGGGTCCATCTCTATGCCGCCCCAATTTATGGCAGCCAGGTTGATTTGGTTATAATACGTGTGACCATATCCCAATAGTTGGGTGCTAATGTCGGCTTGCTCATAAAATAAGTGCCAGTAATGTTCAAGGCGTAATATACGTCCACTTGTTATAAAAGAGAATACGGAAGGGTGGTGTTGAAAACTATATATCCATTTATTAACTAAGGGCTCTATGAGAAAATAAAATTGACTGATGACTAGTATGATAACAACAGCGATAGATATGAATAGTAAATGGTATTTCTTTAACAACTTCGTGAAAGAGACAAACCTGTGATAATATTGATGAATAAAAAACAATATAGTAATTATGATAAGAAAATAACCTATTATGACGGTTTTGGTGCCTAACAGAAAAGCGATCAATGCGCCTGTTAAAAGATGAATTAAACTGCGTTTATAACTCCAGTTTTTAATAGAATGATAAGCGATAATAGAAAATACCAATAAGTACAAACCACTTAATTGATTGGGGGAGTAAAAATATCCTTTGTAACCGGCACCTACTTTATAAGTGGGAAGTCCTAAGTTGAATAAAGAGAGTAGTATAGCTATTCCAATGATATAAAAGAGGAATAAAAATATAGTGTAGAAGACTTGATTTATCTTTTCGACGGAATAAGGTTGTTGGGTTAGGTAAATTTTAAAAAATGTATAGGTAAAAGGAAATATTAAAAGACGCCCGAATTGACTTAGTTCAGAAAAGAGGGTAGGGAACGTTAAGGTAGACGTTCGGGTAATATTCATCAGGGTTAAGGAGAGTATAAAAAAGAAAGAAAAAACCAGTATAGTGTCTCTTAAGCTGTAAGCTATGATATAAATGAGGAAGAAAAATAGTAAGGACGATTTATAAATCTGGGCAATAGAAAAATTGTAATGTAATACTTGCTGTATAAAGCCATTGAATTGATCCATGAAAATGGGTAGAATAAGGGTAAAAAATAAAACAAGTTTAAAAGTGGGGAGGACATATTTCTGCCTAATATGGGGAACAGGAAGAGGTGTTTTATAATAAGAGGATGAAGGCATAATTAAGTGATGCGACAATAATTATATAAGATATGCACTACAAAATCCTTTAAAACAAAAAATTTTGAATTATCTTTCTAATTTACGGTTTTTAATGAATTATTTAAAAAAAGTCAGTTTTGTGGCTTTCATTAATGGTTTTGTGAAGTAACGAGGCGCTATGATACATTTACCCAATTGTTTATTAGTAGGGGCTGCCAAATCGGGTACGAGTTCAATAGCTTATTATTTGAGCCAGCATCCCCAGATTTCCTTCCTTCATAACCAGGAAATTCACTATTTTTCCACTTACTGGAATAATAAATCCCCCCACTGGTATAAAACTCATTTTAAAGATACTCATACCCCGATTATTGGGGAAACCAGCACCTCCTATTTCCATCATCCAGAAGTACCTGCACGAATATTAAAAGAGTTGGGGGATAGTGTTAAAATAATCATATCTCTTAGAAATCCGGTAGACAGGGCTTATTCCGATTATTTGATGGGATATAATAATGCCGTAGAAACCCGCTCCTTTTCTGAGGCAATTAAGGTTAATAAGCAGCAATGGGATCAATTCCAAAAAAGCAAAATGTCCTACAGCGATTTCGATTGGGAGCGGGAATACCTACAGGTGGGTCACTATTATGAACATACGGCTCGATATATTGAAGCTTTTGGCCCGGGAAATGTAAAATTGATCAAATTTGACAATTTGATCAATCAAACAGTAGACCAGCTCAATGCTATTTTCCGGTTTTTGGGAGTGAAAGAAAAATCAACTTTAGATACAACTCCTCACAATACCTATACATCACAGTTTCGGTTTGTTAAAAAGTGGTTAGGATATCAAAATTTTAAACGTATAAAGTTTTGGTTGCCTTCTGGTTTTCGTCAAATATTGAAAAAGTGGTGGGTAACCAAAAAAGACACTAAACCCCCGATTGATCCGGAGGTCAAAGCATTTTTAAAAAAATATTATCGACCGGATCTCAAAAAATTAGAAAACTTGGTAGATTTTGATATAAGTGATTGGCAGGATTAGGGATCCGGGGGGCGCCGTTCTTTTCATATATGATATAATTGCTGAGGAGAAGGCATATATCACTTAATAAAAAATGAGAAGCTAAACTATTGTATAGTAATTTCAGTTTTTATATCAACAGGGAGAGGACCAGGGAAGAGGATTCTGTTTTTTAATTTATAAGAGACTTTTTAATAGCCCTCTATATTTGATTATCTTTGGTCTTTTTAGCCCGGTGTTTATGGGGATAAGAAAAGCAAAAATTATTTGTAGGTATTGTACTGGAATTGTTATTTAAAGTTTGAATTATGAAAAATGTTTTAGTAACTGGCGGAGCGGGGTTTGTGGGGAGTCATGTTGTCGATAAATTATTAAGCAAAGATTATCGAGTTATTGCGCTTGATAATTTCGACTCTTTCTATGAACGAGCGGTAAAAGAAAATAATATCAAACAACACCGCTCCTCCGATCACTACCAGTTTTTAGAAGAGGATATCCGAAATTATGAACAAATAAAATCAAAAGTAAAGGAAAACATAGATGTAATTATCCATTTAGCCGCTAAGGCGGGAGTACGCCCCTCTGTCAAAGATCCTATTGCTTTTCAGCAAGTTAATGTTATAGGGACACAACAATTGCTTGAGTTAGCTAAAGAATGGGATGTGAAGCAATTTGTGTTTTCTTCTTCCAGTAGTGTTTATGGCTCTAATGAAAATGTCCCCTGGTCAGAAGATGATAATGTGTTAAAGCCGATAAGTCCGTATGCAAGTACCAAGATTAGTGCTGAGTTATTAGGCCATGTTTATAGTCAATTATATGATATTCGTTTTTTAGCCCTCCGGCTCTTTACTGTTTATGGACCTCGTCAACGGCCCGATTTAGCGATACATAAGTTTTTGCGCCTCATGGATGAAGGAAAAGAAATTACCTTATATGGGGATGGAAGCAGTCGACGGGATTATACTTATGTAAGCGATATTGTCCAAGGTATAGCGGCAGCAGTTGAATATGATGAGAGTGACTATGAAATTATAAATTTGGGCAACAACCGAACGGTCAGTCTGTTAACATTAGTCGAAACCTTGGAAGAAGCTGCCGGTATTACAGCAAAAAAGACGTTTGGCCCTGAACAACCCGGTGATGTTAAACAGACGTGGGCGGACATACAAAAGGCCCAATCCCTTTTGGGATATCAGCCTCAGGTGGGTTTGAAAGAAGGGTTGGAAAATTTTGTAAAATGGTATTATGATAGAGGGTGATCCCTTAACATGAATACAGAGCATCGATCGTTTTGAGTAAATTCAGGATATACTTTCGTTCTTTCAGTACCGCCATTTTTTCCCATTTTGTTAGTAAAGCAGCGGGTTTCGGAAGTATATGGCTGTTAAACCGCGTCTTAGCGAAGTCTTCTTATGGTGATTATGAGTTTGCCTTTTCAGTGATCAGTCTCCTTCTGATTATAGCTTCAGCTGGATTACAACATTTAGCTCTTTATCGCCTTTCTCGATTAGAAGCCCCTCCCGAACAATTGGCCGGCCATGCCATGGTGAGAAAATTGTTGTATTACAGCGCTATAACAAGTGCTGGTGTTATGCTATTAGTGGTAGTGATTACCCCTACCTTGAGCCAAGTGGTCAATCAGTTCTGGCTAATGGGTCTGGCACTGTTATTACCCATTAAAACATTGCATGGAATATATGATGCT
>CAZIGO010000107.1:0-8297 GCA_964538595.1 uncultured Chitinophagales bacterium
GTGAAGGAAAATTTGCAGTATTACCCGGTAAGGGAGGGGGTGATCGTAGGTGCTAATATCGGTAAGAACAAAGATACTCCCAATCAACAAGCTATCGAGGACTATAAATATTGTTTTGAGCATTTGCGGGAGGAGGTGGATTATTTCGTGATCAATGTCAGTTCACCGAATACGCCAAAGTTGCGAGACTTGCAAAAAGTAGAATATTTGCAGAAACTATTGGAACAGATGCAACAGCTTAACCACCAATATTCCACCTCTCACCCGCTGTTTTTAAAGATTGCTCCTGATCTATCCAAACAGCAAGTGGTGGCAATTACAAAACTTGCCCAGGATATGGAGATAGATGGTATTATAGCCACTAATACTACTACAGATCGATCTCATTTGAGTATTCCCAGTCATCGTCTACGAGAGTTAGGGGAGGGAGGAATAAGTGGGGCTCCTCTCCGAAATAAATCGACGAAAGTGATACGTCAAATCAAGGCAACGGCTCAATCCAGTATGGATATTATAGGGGTAGGGGGGATTGGAAAAGCCTCAGATGGTTTGAATAAGATGGCAGCGGGGGCTTCATTAATACAGTGTTATACGGGCTTTATCTATGAAGGACCGGTTTTGATATCAAGGATACTTCAATCGTTGGTTAATGACGAGTGAATATTTCTTGATATGGAAAAAATCTTATCTTTGGTAAACTAGAAAAGAGATATTATATGCAACAACACTATTTTTACATAGGAACTGTCGTTTTTTTGCTTTTTATCACCAGTTGTGATCCCTGTGATGATGTGACCTGTATTAATGGAGAACCCAAAGAAGTAGATAATAATGAATGTATTTGCGAGTGTGATCAAGGGTATGAAGGTGATCAGTGCGGTGAAGCAGCTAATAAAAAATTTATCGGAACATATACGGCCTATGATACGTGTGGGGGGTATGTATATGGTCCGCGAAAGGATATAAAAGTAAAACAATTGAATAACAGCCCTTTTAAGGTAACTATAAACGAGTTTGCTTCACTCAGTGGTAATGTGGTCGTAGAAGCGAAAACGAGGGGAGATACCATTATTTTGCTTAAGCAAACCGTAGATGGTTATCATTTTGATCGCAGTATGGGGAAGTTAATAACCGACAATGACTTTGTATTACCTTATTCGTTTACCAGTGATCAGGGAGGGGATACTTGTACAGCACTTTATACAAAGCAATAGTTTTAATTTTAGTGATTTTTATGTACATTTATAACTAACTACGTTTCTGTATTTTTGAATTAAAATTTTTGTATTATGAAAAAGTTTTTCATTCTATTAGTTGCAGGTTGTTTTATAGGTTTCTCAGCTTGTTCTGGCGGAGGTAGTAAAGGAAGTAAAAAGAATAAGGAAAAGAAAGAGATGAAAGAGAAGTCGGATAAAAAACAATCTAAAAAGACTAAAGAACATCCCGAAGGCGAATCACACGAACATCCTGAAGGTGAGAAGGAAGAGAAAAAAGGATCTGAGCATCCTGAATAACTCTTTTTCTTAAGTAGCTAATTTATTGTTACAAAGGCTGGTGGTATATAAAACTCCAGCCTTTTTTTATTTTTTATTCGGCGCGGGATTGTAAAGTCTGATAAGCTTTTTGAAATATATTGTCTCGTTCATGCAATATACGAAGCTGCCCGGCTGTCCCCCATTTCTGTTTGGCCATATGAGCTTTGATGCGGTACGTAATAAACTGATGGGTCGCTTTATCAATCTCTTTTAATTGGATATCGTGTTCAGCAATATATCCTTTAAATGATTGAATGATTTGATCGGATACCTCATAGTTTTGTTCAAAGGCTTTAGCTGTTTTATAATTTTCTAGCATGGAGGGGTGGTTGGAGATATAACTATAGGCAAATTTACGGTCCAGTCCTTTACGGAGTACATGGATCAGTTTTTTGTTATGGGAGGTAGTATCGAGGGGGACAAAAATATCCGGCATAATTCCTCCTCCGCCATAGACAGTTTTGCCACTGGGAGCTTCATATTTTAACGAATCGATCAAATCAATACTGTCAGAATGTTGTAATTCACCTTGTCTGTAACGTTCTAAAAGTTCGCGATGGTGGGATTTAAAACCATCTTTATAGGGTTTTTGAATACTGCGGCCGGCCGGCGTGTAGTAACGGGCAATTGTGAGTCGGACAGCGGAACTGTCAGAAAAGCTGTGTTGCTCCTGAACCAGTCCTTTCCCAAAAGAGCGGCGACCGATAATTTTTCCACGGCCCCAATCTTGAACAGCACCGGCTAAAATCTCACTGGCGGAGGCGGATGATCGGTTTATCAGTACGGTCAGCTTTCCCTGCTCATAACTACCGCGGGAAGTAGCGTGGAAGTCTTGGCGGGGTTGAGCGCGTCCCTCCGTATAAACTACTAATTTATCATCTTCCAAAAATTCATCAGCTATGCGTACAGCGGCCCGCATAAATCCTCCGGGGTTCTCCCTCAAATCCAAGATCAATCCCGTCATACCTGCCTCTTTAAGTTTATTGAGTCCTTTCTTAAACTCCTTGTAAGTGGTAGCACTAAAGCGATTAATCTTTATGAAACCTATAGAATCATTTACCATAAAAGAAGCATCAAGACTGTGTAAAGGAATTTTATCACGAGTGATATTAAATTTGAGGGGTTGTTGTACACCGGAGCGTTTAATGGTAACCTGTACTTTAGTTCCTTTTTTCCCTCGTAAACGTTTAATGACCTCTCGGTTAGAGATACCTTCTCCCGCCACATTATCTCCTTCAATCTTCACAATTTGGTCCCCTGCTTGAATGCCTAACTTATCGGAAGGACCTCCTGAAATGGGGGTGACTACCATGATCGTATCGTTAACAATCTGAAATTCAATACCAATTCCTTCAAAACGTCCTTTTAAACTTTGGTTGGATCTTTGTAGGCGTTTGGGCGGTACATAAACTGAATGAGGGTCGAGTTCCTTCAGCACTCCTTTTATAGCATCTACTTCCAAATGATCTAAGTTAACAGAGTCGACATACCGCAGTTGTACATAATTTAAAAACTCCTGGATCTTATTTTTCTCTTGTTGAGCAGGTATTATTGTTTTGTTCCCTGAAGCGGCACTCATCTTACTTCCTATATACATACCCAGGATAAGTATAAGGGAGAACACTAAGGGGAGAGATATCTTTATCTTTTTTTGTGTAGACATAACATAATTTTACAGGTCTTCAAACACAAGTGAAGTTTATCTAATATAAGAATTTAAAGCAGAGATAATAGTAGCGGGAATTATTATCTTTTAAAAAGAACAAAGCATTAGGGTTTTGATATACAAAAAATACCTCTTATTTTTAAAACACAGAAATCTAAAGGTATGACTGACAAAACAATTTTAATTGCTGATCCTCACTTTATTATTCGGCAGGGTTTAAAAGCTATATTACGTAGTAAAGAAGGCTTGTCGATTATAGGAGAAGCTTCGGATCGAGCGGCATTATTTCAAAAAGCCGAAGCCTTACAACCCGATATCATAACCTTAGATTGTAATATTGAAGGTTTTTTTACTAATGCTGATTTTGAGGATTTGTATGATTTTGCTCCTGAAGCCAAAATTATGGTGGTCACCTCTCGTCAACAACGAAAAAATGTTATTCATACATTGAATTATGATATCAATAGTTATCTGTTAAAGGAGTGTGGTAAAGATGAAATTATTGATGCTGCTTATGCGGCGGGTGATAATGAAAACTTTTTCTGTGGTAAAGTACTCGATCTGATCGTTGATAATAAATCATTGCCTCAACTCAATGACAACGGGGAACAACAACGCTGCGAACCGGTTAATCTCTCTAATCGCGAACGGGAAATCGTACGATTAATAGCTCAAGAATATACCAATAAAGAAATAGCCGAAGAACTTTTTATAAGTCCGCACACTGTCAGTACCCATCGCAAGAATGTTATGAAAAAGTTGGATGTAAAAAATACAGCGGGCTTAGTTTTATATGCCATTGAATCCGGCTTACTGAACGTTCCCAATTAACTCTCAAAATACCTAATTCTGGGTATTATTTTGATTTCTTGTTTTTATTATCTTTTTTCTTGTTTTATTATTTAAATTCAATCTAAATATAGATAACAAGGATTCCTATGGTTGAGAGCTTATTAATTACATTTCGAGAAACCATCGAAGCTGCACTGGTAATTGGTATTGTAATTAGTTACCTCTATAAGATCAACCAAGCTCAGCATACTAAAACCGTATACTTCGGGGTCTTCTCCGGTATTGCTTTGAGTGTTTTATTTGCTGTCGCTTTTACCGCCTTGACTATGGAGTTTGAAGGGGTGTTAGAAGCGGCTTTTGAAGGTAGTATGATGTTAGTCGGAGCATTGTTGTTATCCACCATGATATTTTGGATGATGCAGCAAGAGAATATTGCTGATAAGATTAAGCAACAAGTTTCAGAAAAAATTTCTAATGCGAAAATATGGGGGTTATTCGGTATTGTGTTTGTGGCTATTCTGCGGGAGGGTGTGGAGACGGTGATCTTCTTGAAGGCCGTCAGTTTTGCGGGAGAAGGATATCATTTATTAGGGGCGAGTATCGGCATATTAGCCGGTATATTGATGGGGTATGCTATTTTTAGAACTTCGCTACGCATTAGGTTGGGTACCTTTTTCCGTGTCACCAATGTCTTTTTAATTTTGATAGCAGCCGGGCTTGTTGCCCATGGTATTCATGAGTTTCAAGAAGTGAAATTGTTGCCGGTCTATGTGGAACATTTGTGGAATATGAATCCGGCTGTGGAGGGAGCTAATTCTTATCCGATCATGCATGAAGAGGGAGCTGTAGGTAGTGTGTTAAAGGGAGTATTTGGTTATAATGGTAATCCTTCCTTGTTAGAAGTGATCTGCTATGGGGGATACCTCGTTGTCGCGGGCTTTATTTGGCGTAAAATACATTTAAAGACAGCAATGACTCAAAATAAACGGTCAACTTCTGTCTCCTAAGAACTATCTCCAACGCTTAAGTTGACATTATCCAAAAAAGAGCAGTGGATTTATGAAAAATATTATTCTCTATTTAGTGCTTACAGTGTTAGTCTTATTTACAGGATATATGTATTATTCGCTTCAGCAGTTGCAGAAGGAGAAAGAGGCAATGAAGCAAAAGTTAAATGATTATGAAAGTTCGTTGGAAGAAAAACAAGAAGAAATAGAAGTGGCGGATATTATGACTAAGCTGCAGCGACATACCAACAAATTATGGTACGCGGGTAAGGCCAAAAATTGGGAGTTAGCTGATTTTTATGTTACTGAGTTGAAAGAGGCGATGGAGGAAATTACGGAACATAATGTTAAAGAGGAAGGAGTTAATATTAGTGAATTGATGAAAATGATGGGGGTCAAATCTTTACAACCGGTCGATGATGCCATTAAGAGTCAAGATTTCGAGGCTTTCAAAGAAAAGTACAATTTATTAATACAATCGTGTAATGATTGTCATAATTCAGCAAAGTACGGATTTGTCAAAATAAGTAAACCTTCTGCTACCCCGCTTTCTAACCAAGAATTCTCGGGTAATTAAGCTGTCTCTCTTTTCTTCCTCCACTCCCTTATTTTTTTTATATTTAACTTTTCCCTTGTTAATCAATGAGTAACCTATGCTTTTAATAGCTGACAGCGGATCGACGAAAACGGATTGGCGATATATATCGGCCGAAGGAGAAATGGAACAATGGAAAACGAGCGGACTGAATCCTTATTTTCAAACAGAAGAGAGTATTATTAAACTATTAGAAAAAGAATGGCCTTCTGGTAAAAAGTTGACAGCAGGAGATAAGGTGGTATTTTATGGGGCTGGTGTTTCTCATCCGGCTTATCAATATTTAGTGCAACGGGCCTTGCAAACCTTCTTAAAAGTAGAAAAAATCAAAGTCCATCATGACTTGCTTGGGGCTGCTCGATCAGTTTGTGACGATAAACCTGGTGTCATAGCAATTATGGGAACAGGATCTAACCTATGTGTATATGATGGCCATCAAATAACTGACCGACGGGGAGGCTGGGGATATATTTTAAGTGATGAGGGGAGCGGCAATCATATAGGGCGTTTGTTGATCAATGACTACTTAAATGGCGATGTGCCTCCCTCTCTTTGCAGATCTTTTGAAAAGAAATATGACACGCGTGAGGAAGTTATTTTGAATAACATTTACAAAGGGGATAATCCCAGTCAATATTTAGCTCAGTTTGCGCGTTTCTTAGGTGAACACCAACAACAGAAATATGTGGAACGACTGGTTAAACTTGCTTTCCAGCAGTTTATCGAAGCTCATGTGATGGAGGTTATCGGAAAATCACGACAGTTACAGGTAGTAGGGTCAGTAGGATATCACTTTTCCGGATTTGTTCAAGAGGTAGCTGCCAACTATAAGTTAGAACTGGGAAAGATAGTGTCCCATCCTATAGAAAATCTAATCCAATATCATAAAAAAGATTTATGAATAATGAGTGATTCTATTGAAAAAATTACGGAACAGCCTTCCCCTTATCGACATTTGCAAAACAAGTCTATCAACGAACTGCTGACGGCGATAAATCAGGAAGACAAAACTGTACCGACAGCGGTAGAAAAAACTATCCCATCCATTAAAGTGTTGAGTGGGGGACGATTATTTTATTTAGGTTCCGGCACGAGTGGTCGTTTAGGTATAGTGGATGCTTCTGAGTGTCCTCCTACATTTGGAGTTGAACCGGGGTTGGTTATTGGGTTGATAGCCGGAGGAGATAAAGCGATAAGAGAAGCCAAAGAATTTGCTGAGGATGACCCGGACCAAGGATGGGAAGATTTGAAGCAACATAATATCAATCATCGTGATGTGGTAATAGGACTGTCTACCTCCGGAACTACTCCCTATGTTGTGGGAGCGTTAGAACATTGCTATAAGAACAATATAATCACCGGCGGTATCACTTGCAATAAAAAAACACCGGTAGCAAGAGTGGCGGATTACCCGGTGGAGGTTATTGTAGGACCGGAGTTTGTTACGGGAAGTACTCGTATGAAGGGAGGCACAGCTGAAAAATTAGTGCTTAATATGATCTCTACAACCCTTATGATTAAGTTAGGACGGGTAAAAGATAATCGTATGGTGGATATGCAACTAACTAATGAAAAGCTTATTGAGCGGGGTACCCGAATGATTATGGAGGAGCGGAATTGGAATTATGATAAGGCAAAAGAACAACTTTTAAAAGTGGGAAGCGTACGAAAGGTGTTGGAACAGGGCACTTAAAGTAGAGGGTAAGGGAAGGAAAAAATTTGAGAACAAGCCTTTTTGTTTATAGTTAAAATTATTAATTTAGGTACATGCATACTATCGAACCATATTATAAATGGCGTGAACACTATATTTCCGCGCAGGATGAAAACTCTCCCTTTTTCCGGCGGGAGTATAGTGAGTTTGAGTTTCATAATACTATATACAACTACTTTATTCATCCTCAATGGGATTACATCGGTTCTCCTACATTATATTTAAAAATATTATATGTCAATTATAAAAAGCAGTGTGCCGTTATTGAGCTGATCGGTGAATGGAATGATTGCATACATAATGATGTCATGTATCTAAAAAGAGAGGTGGCTGATTGTTTAATACAAGCGGGAGTTAAAAAGTTTGTACTTATCGGTGAAAATGTGCTTAATTTTCATTCTTTAGAGGATTGTTATTACGAGGAGTGGTGGGAAGATATAACAATGGATTATGATACTGCTGAAATGGGGTGGGTTGCTTTTATTAATTTCCGTGATCATATCATGAGAGAAATGGAATCCATTAATCTTGATCAATTTGTCCACTATGGCAACTCTTTTAATCAACTGGGATGGCGAACGATGGAACCTCTCCACTTAGTGAAGTATACCGATCAGTTAGTACAAGAGCAAGATCGTATCCCTTCCCAATCTATGGTCTGATTTGTAAAGTACCCTTACCTGTGATTTTTTTGTTAAATTAGGAACAAAAACGTGTTATCTTCGGCCGTCCATCAAAAGATTACTTTTTTTGCTTTAGCGCTTATCAGTTTTTCGCTGCCGTTACATCCTCGGTTTAATAGTCTGCCTCTTATTTTGTTAGGACTTAATTGGTTATTGGAAGGCCGTTTTAAGGAAAAGTTTCAGGTATTATTCTATAAACGAAAAGCGGCGCTCTTATTAATAGGGCTTTATTTGTTATATGCGGTAGGCTTATTATGGAGTAATGATTGGCAAGAAGGATTAATTGAAATTCAAGTAAAGTTAAC
>CAZIGO010000108.1:0-2761 GCA_964538595.1 uncultured Chitinophagales bacterium
AAAGAAAACCAAAAATTACTCCGGTACCAACCCGCCTTACCTTACCGCAAAATCGACCGCCTATTTGCAAAAACAAGGGATTCAACACTTATTAGTTGATCTGCCCTCTGTCGATCGAGAAGAGGACGGCGGTGAGTTAGCTGCTCATAAAGCTTTTTGGAACTATCCGGCCTCTACCCGCCATTACTCCACCATTACCGAACTTATTTATGTCCCCAATGACGTACCCGATGGCCAATACCTCCTTCATTTACAAATAATAAGCTTACAAAGTGATGCCAGTCCCAGTAAGCCGATACTCTATCAGTTAACTCCTTGCTAATCAAAAGGGTCCTCTTTATTTTGTATATCGTTTTTATCAGTATTCCTATGTTGATAATTGCCCTTTTCCATTTGTTGCTTAATTTTCCGGGACCACCAAAAAGGAGGCATGACGTCCAAATATTTCTCAATATCCCGATAAATCACTGTCGTATGAGGCAAATTATTACGCAAGGTTTTCAATTGATGTTTTTCCATAAAGTTTATACTTACATCTAAGTACTTTAATTGTTGTAGTTTTACCAACTTGTACACTTCTCGCCCCATATCCATTTCTGTATTATAGCTTATATCAAGCGTATCCAGGTTTTCTAACTCGGTTAATGATTTAGGCAGGGCTTCGAGAATATTGGCTTTTAACTTTAAACTCTGGAGAGAATCCATTTGCCCTAACCCAGAAGGAAGCTTGCTTAATAAGTTATTGCGTAAATACAATCGTCGTAATTGATCTAAGTTCCCTAGTTCCGGTGGTAAACTGTCTATTACATTATCATCGAGTGTTAATACCTCCAGGTGGGAAAGTTGTCCGATGCTCGGATGGATTGTTTTAAGCTTATAATCCGAAGCTTCAAAATAATCGCCACTTAACAACAATTTTTCCAATCCACTGAGCTCTCCCAACCAAGGGGGAGTAACAGAAATTCTATTGTGGTTAAAATTTAAAAAGGTCAATTGATCAAGGGCTCTTAATCCGTCAGGAAAAGTCTCCAAGTTATTCCAAGAAGCATTGAGGGAATCAAGCTGTTGCAAATTTTTTATACTCTTGGGCAACCCCTCCAGCTTATTGCCACTGACATTCAACTGTTGCAACTCCGTTAACCGACCTATGGAAGGAGGGAGTTTATCAATCTTATTCATATGTGTGCCAAAAACCGAATAACCGAGGTCCAGCTTTTTTAATTCTTGAAGTTTTCCGATAGCGGCTGGCACATCTTTGAGTAAGTTATGTCGCAATGATAGATAGTGTAAACTCTCCAGTTCTCTTATGTTATGGGGTAAATCTTTAATGGCACAATTATTGGCTTCTAAGGTCTGCAACTCCGGTAACGCTCCAAGCTTTTCAAAAACCTGTTCGGCATCCATATACTGGTTACGGGTCAATATAAGCTTGCGCAAATTATTAAGTTGACGGATCTCTTCCGGCAAATGACGAAATCGGTTTCCCTTTAAGCTCAACACTTCTAAGGACTGAAGCTGCCCTATACCGGTGGGGACCCATTTGAAATCATTAAACGATAAATCTAACTCCCGCAACGCCGTTTGACCGGAGAAAGCATTAAACACTTGTGTGAAATTTACAGCAGGATTGCGTTGTAAATTGAGCACCCGAAGCTGAGACAGCTGACCAATTTTTGGGGAAATATAAGAAAGTTTATTATCCGCTAACTTCAAGACCTCCAATTGATCTAATTGGCTAATCGGAGCTGGTAACTTATCAAGGTAATTCCAACTTAAATTTAAATACTCGAGATGAGGCAAATGTTTTAGCCGTTTCAACACTTTACCGATTTTAATACGACGGCATTTATAAAGTGTAAGTCGCCTTAAATTACGGAGATGAGTAATGTCTTTTGGTAAGTTGCGAAACCGTTTAAACTGTAACTTCAATGCTTTTACTTGCAGCGAGTCTTTTAATGCCAGTTGCATGTTTTTATAGACCCGGTACTCGCTCGTATCGGAGGCTTGGGAAGATGCTTCGGAGCACACTATACTCAAAACTAAAAATCCAATAATAAATATACGTGACATCATCAAAATAATGTTCCTATTAAAACAGATTCAACAAAAAAACGATAAAATGAAATATTGTTGTATAACCCTTTCTTAAAACCTTAAAATTTGAACCGGCGATATATCTCAATATAAAGAAGAAGACGTTGGAAAAAAAGTATAATCGTTTTTATTAGACTTTTTGAAGGGTAAAACCAAACGTAGAGCCCAACCCCTTTTTACTCCGGACATTTATCGTTTGTTCATGAGCCTCAATAATGTGTTTTACGATTGACAATCCCAAACCGGTTCCTCCAGCTTTTCGAGAGCGACTTTTATCGACACGATAGAAACGTTCAAACAAACGGTTTAAATGTTTCTCTTTAATCCCTATTCCATCATCAGTCACTTCCGTTAATATATACTTATCCATATCATAAAATCCCACTTTTGTAGTTCCTTTTTTTTGGCCATATTTGATGGAGTTAATAATGATATTAACCAATACTTGCTGAATTTTATCCTTATCAGCTCTTACAAAAAATGGTTGATCACATCCTTCCTTAAACCGTAAAGTGATCTGTTTCTCTTGGGCTAGCATCTCTAAACTGTCAAACACTTCTTCTGTTAGCCGGTGTATATCAAAATTTTCAGGGGCGATATTCATTTCCCCTGATTCATATTTTGTGATCATCTCCAGGTCTTCTACGATCGAACATAAACGATCATT
>CAZIGO010000108.1:2771-8166 GCA_964538595.1 uncultured Chitinophagales bacterium
GATCATTACTTTTTGCTGCTTTTTTAAGGTAATAAAGGTTTATTTCATCATCATGAATACCTACATCAAGAAGGGTGTGGATATATCCTTGAATATTAAAAATGGGAGTTTTTAATTCGTGCGAGATGTTTCCTATAAATTCTCGGCGGTAAGCCTGGGATTGTTTCAAGGCTTCTATTTCAGCTTGTTGATGGCGGCCCCACTCCTTTACTTCTTGATTTACCTCTCCAATAATATCCTCTTTCATAGAAATTTCTTTTCCCGTATCAGCAGGAGCTCTTTTAAAACGGTGGATGGTCTTATAAATAAGCTTGATTTTACGATAAATAAATTGTTCCAGCGCAAAATAAAAGAAAATAAATGCGCCGCCGGCCACTCCCAAAGATAACCCAAACACAAAAAGGAAAGAGAACCTGATGGCCCCGCTGTAATATAATAAGGAGGTTAACACAGCGGTAAAACCGCCTAATAACAGAGCGGTAATAATAGCTAAGCTACGAGGAGTAGGGTTTTTTATCATTATACCTCTATTTTATAACCGACCCCTTTGACTGTTTGGATATAAGCTTTACCTAATTTAGCCCTTAATTTACGGATGTGAACATCGATGGTCCGATCTCCGACCACCACCTCTCTCCCCCATACTTTATTCAAAATTTCCTCCCGAGAAAACACACGGCCGGGTTTAGAAGCCAGAAGTGCTAACAACTCAAATTCCTTACGAGGAAGAGAAATACGCTTTTCTTCCTTATAAGCCACATAACTTTCTTGGTCAATACTTATGTCTCCCACTTCAATAACAGCAGCATCTTCTTTTAGTAAACGCCGCAACAATCCTTTTATACGACTCAAAAATACCCGGGGCTTGATAGGTTTCTTAATATAATCATCAGCTCCCACATCAAAACCGGCAATTTGAGAATAATCCTCATGGCGTGCGGTTAAAAAAGCAATCAAAGTGTCGTTGAACTGCTCTTCTTCCCGTAATTTTCGGCAAGTTTCTATTCCATCCTGTTCCGGCATCATAATATCCAAGATAATCAGGTGAGGGGGTTGCTGATAAGCTTTCTCCAAAGCCGTATGCCCATCTTCAGCAGTAAAAACTCGGTAACCCACTTTTTCCAAGTTATACTGCATAAACTCCAGGGTGTCCGCCTCATCATCGACAAGCAATATTTTGATATCACTGTGCTCCATAACTTTAAGTTAATTATAGGCAATTGCTCATTAATCTTATATAAACAACTTAACAAAAATTAATTCACTGTTATGAACCTATTAACAAACTGTTAAGTCTTTCTTCTCATTCACTTCAGAACAGCAATTTCTTAAAACATCATTAACGTTCCCTTCACAATTAAGTTAAAAAGGATGACTTTATTCGCAACAGCAATTTTTAATTATTGATCATTCAAATCACAAAATATGAACTTTCTATTACGATCTACTTTATCAATATTTATACTAAGTCTTACTTTCTTAGCCGGAACGACTAAAACCGTCACGGTGAAAGATGATGACGTATCGGGAAACACCCAATGGACCAGTGATAACACGTATCTATTAGATGGTTATGTTTTTGTGGAGGCCGGTGATACACTGGGAATTGAAGCAGGCACTCTTATACAAGGGAAGTCTTCACCAACAACGGGTGATAAAACCAGCGCATTAATTGTAGCAAGAGGGGGGCAAATTTTTGCACGGGGCACCGAAAAAAATCCCATTATTTTCACTTTTGAAGGAGACGATGGTAGCAAATACCTTCCTGATAGCAGAGGATTATGGGGTGGAGTGCTTATTTTAGGTTCTACCGAAACCAACTATGCCAATGACACTTCTCAAGTAGAAGGAATTCCTACCACTGAGCCTCGCGGTTCCTACGGAGGTAAAGATAATAATGACAATTCAGGCGTATTTAAATACGTGTCGATCCGTTATGGAGGCCATTCTATAGGAGCTGGTAATGAAATTAACGGTCTTACTTTAGCGGCCGTTGGAAGTCAAACTGAAGTACATCACGTAGAGGTTTTTAATAATCTTGATGATGGCATTGAGTGGTTTAGTGGCACCGTTAACACTCACCACTTGGTAACTGCCTTCTGTGGAGATGATTCTTATGATTATGATGAAGGGTTTCGCGGTCAAGGTCAATTTTGGTTTACCATTCAAGATACAGCGATAGGAAATCGGTGCGGTGAACACGATGGGGGCCCCAGCAGCTGTGAAACTTGCAAGCCCTATTCACAACCTCAAATTTATAATGTCACCTACATGGGATCAGGAAAAAACACTAACAATGCCGATAACGATTTTATATTAAAAATCCGTGATAACAGTGGTGGCATTTACTATAATAGTATATTTATGGGCTATGGAGGCCAAGGCATTGAAGTAGAAGACTTAGGTAGTGGGGAAGACAGTCGCAAACGACTGGATAGTAATCAACTTGAAATAGGCCATAATATATGGTACGATTTGGGCGCTGGTAACTCTCTCAGTGATATAGCCCCTCAAGACTTCGTAGAAGACACCTTAAGTGCAAATAACAACACGATCACTGATCCCCAGCTACAAAGTATTGCACGAAGTAATAATGGTAACTTAGACCCCCGACCCAAGCAGGGAAGTCCTGCCCTTTCCACCAGTAAACCCCCTCCAAATAATAACTTTTTTGCTCAAGTGGATTACAAAGGAGCGTTTAGCAAAGACAGCAATTGGCTCAAAAACTGGACCGCACTTGACAAACTTAATATTGTCGGAGGAAATAAAACAGCCATTGCTTCTGAAAAAAGCTTCAAGGGGCAATTACTACAAAATAGTCCGAATCCCTTTTCAAATCAAACTACAATCCGCTACAACTTAAAACAAGAAGCCACTATTAACTTAAGTTTGTATTCTATAAGAGGGGAAAAGGTTAAAAACTTACAAAAAACACAAAACAAAGCTAGCGGTAACTACGAGGTAAAAATTAATGGAAATGATTTACAACCGGGTGTTTACTTTTATAAACTCAATATAAACAATAAAACCAGTAAAACACGTAAGCTAATAGTCACACAATAAAAAGCGCTACGGTTTCCTGCATATGAATAGTCCCTCAAGCGGGTCCTCCTGACCCGCTTTTTTTATACGCTATTTATAACTTAACAATTATTTAACAATCCCTTAACCCACCAATAACCCTATTAACTCTTTACCTTGCTACCTTTAAAATCGGTTCATTCAAAATAAAAGAATTATTATGCGATATTATAAGTTCATTCTAATAGGGCTATTACTTTTAATTTTTCTTCCTTATCAAAATTGGGCACAAAATGGCGCCATCAAAGGTAAAGTTATCGATGCACAAACCCAAGCCCCCTTAATCGGCGCAAATATTTTAATAAAAGATAAAGCAAAAGGAACCTCAACTAATTTAAAAGGAGAGTATATCATCAAAAACATACCTCCTGGCAATTACAAGCTACGGGCTCAACACATATCTTACAATAAGAAAAAAATAAAAGGGGTAAGGATAGAAGCAAATGATACGGTTAAACTAACTATTAAACTGCAGCCTAATGCTGTTGAAATGGATGCAGTAACAGTAGAAGCTCGCCAAACAGAAGACAATGAGAAAGCCATCCTCAAACTTCAAAAGAAATCAGGTAATATACAAGATGGCATTTCGGCTGAACGCATATCAAAAGTAGGAGCCGGAGATGCTGGCGAAGCCATAAAAAAAGTTAGCGGTGCTTCTCTAAGTGATGGCAAAAACATTAATGTACGAGGGTTAAGTGGTCGATATGTTAATGTCGAACTCAATAATACAAACGTGCCCAGCCTAGATCCCGATAAAAAATCTGCTCAGATGGATATCTTTCCGACAGAACTATTAGATAACGTAACGGTCGTTAAAACGTTTAGTCCTGACATGTCCGGTAATTTTACAGGAGGGAAAGCCAATTTAAGCACAAAAAATTATCCCGATGAACCCATATTTAAAATTAGTATAGGAAGCAGTTACAACCCGCATAACCATTTACATAAGCAATTTCTTACTTATGAAGGTAGCAAAACCGATTGGCTTGGATATGATAATGGAAAACGAGAATTACCCTCCTCTCTTAAAGTAGACAATGCAGAACCTCCTAGTTTAACCTCCAGTTTATTAAATAATAATTCAGCAAAGGAGTTAGATCGTTACTCAAAAAAATTCAGTAAACCCATGCGTCCGGAAAAAGGACAATCCTACCTGGATCATGATTTTTCGCTCACCGGCGGCAATACCTATAATATAGGAAGCCACGAATTAGGTATTATCGGCGCCATTACGTACGCTAGAAATTTAAAATCTTACCAAAATGGTAAAGTGGGACGCTATATCCTTACCGATCAAACCAAAACGACTGACAGTTTAACCCCGAACTTGTTACTAAATGATCATAAATCCACTGATAATGCTAAATGGAGCGGATTAATTAATGTGGCTTATCGGTTTAATCGACACCATGATATCACACTTACCGCCATGAACAACCATAGTGGCACAAGTACCGCTCGATTTTTACAAGGAAAATACCCCGAAAACTTTGGATCAAACTTCACCTATCAAACCAGTGTATTAGGATATAAAGAACGTAAAGTACGATCGTTACAATTCAAAGGCCAACACGAATTTCCAGCATTATCAAACTTAGAAGTAAACTGGAAATTCGGCACCATCGCTTCTCAACAAAACGAACCCGATTTGCGTTACTTTACTAACCACTATACCGTACGGAATAATAACAACACGCAAGACACTTTATACCAAATTAGCCCCTCTATTTATCCGGTTCCCACCCATTATTACCGAACTCTTTATCAAATAAATCGAAACGGTAGCATAGATTTCAACCTACCACTAAAGGATTTCACCCCTTTTAAAGAAGGTAAGTTAAAAATGGGAGCGCAAGGAATATGGAAACAACGTACTTTTACCGAAGATCGATTTAGTATTTATCAACACAATGCTCGCTATAATGGTCGCCCCCACCAGTTTTTTGCCTCTCAAAACATGGGATTAATCAACGACCCACAAGAAAGTGTAATCAATAGATTTGGCAATTATGTTAATAAAACATCAAAAAAATCAAACAATTACTCAGGACAACAATCAATACTTGCTACTTATGCCATGGTAGACTTGCATATACTTAAAAAATTACGAGTGATAGGAGGTTTAAGATTAGAACACACTAACATGTATGTGGCAAGTGAAGATACCAGTTTACAACCCGGTAAGCTTGACAATAATGACTTACTTCCTTCTTTCAACTTAGTATATGAACTATCCTCTAACATGAACGTAAGAGGGTCTTATAGTCGCACCTTAGCGCGACCCTCATTCCGTGAAATTGCTCCTTATGCTTCT
>CAZIGO010000109.1:0-8164 GCA_964538595.1 uncultured Chitinophagales bacterium
GCTTGATCATATGGTCGAAGATAAAATACACGCCCGGTCCATCGGTCCCTATTCCCTTATTACTCAACAGCCGTTGGGAGGTAAAGCTCAGTTTGGTGGTCAGCGACTTGGTGAAATGGAGGTATGGGCCCTCGAAGCTTATGGTGCAGCCCACTCCTTACAAGAAATGCTTACCGTCAAGTCTGATGACATCTCCGGGCGAGCCAAGGCTTATGAGGCCATAGTCAAAGGGAAAAATTTACCCGAACCCAACGTACCAGAATCATTCCGGGTGCTCGTTAATGAGCTCAAAGGATTAGCTCTTGACCTCAACTTTAACAAAGATAATAATAAGAAGAATATTAAGTCATAATAAAATCTCCATCTATGCCTTTTAAAAAGGATAAAAGTAAAATAAATAGCGATTTTGATAGCGTTACTATAGGATTATCCTCTCCGGATACCATTTTGGAAGAATCCTATGGAGAAGTAACTAAACCGGAGACGATCAACTATAGAACTTATAAGCCGGAACGGGATGGGTTGTTTTGTGAACGTATTTTCGGTCCCGTAAAAGATTATGAGTGTCATTGTGGTAAGTATAAAAGGATACGCTACAAAGGAATCGTGTGTGATCGGTGTGGGGTAGAAGTGACTAAAAAGAAAGTACGGCGGGAACGAATCGGTCATATAAATCTTGTAGTACCAGTCGTTCATGTATGGTACTTTAAATCATTACCTAATAAAATAGGTTATTTGCTGGGCGTTTCCTCCAAAAAGTTGGAATCCATTATTTATTATGAACGACATGTGGTTATTCAACCCGGCGTTATGGAGAAAGAGGGGATAGAACGATTGGATCTGCTAACAGATGAGGAACTTCAAGAAATTAAAGAGTCGTTGCCGGAAGATAATGAGAAAAAATCCAATGATGATGAGGAGAAGTTTATAACCAAAATGGGAGCCGAAGCTGTGCGTGAATTATTATCCCGTCTTGATTTGGATAACCTGTCTTATCAATTGCGTGATCAAGCTGCCAATGAAACTTCTCAGCAAAGAAAGAAAAATGCATTAAAGCGTCTTAAAATAGTAGAAGACCTTCGTGATGCTAATTCTCGAATTGAGAATAATCCCGAGTGGATGGTGGTTTCTATTGTACCTGTTATACCACCTGAACTGCGACCGTTAGTTCCCTTAGATGGTGGGCGTTTTGCCAGTTCTGACATGAATGATCTTTATCGACGCGTTATCATTCGAAATAATCGTTTAAAACGTCTACTGGAAATTAAGGCACCGGAAGTTATCCTTCGTAATGAGAAACGAATGTTACAGGAGGCCGTAGATTCTTTATTTGATAATTCTCGTAAATCTAATGCGGTTAAAACAGAAGGTGGACGTCCCCTTAAATCCTTGACTGATGTGTTAAAAGGGAAGCAAGGTCGTTTTCGACAAAACTTATTAGGTAAACGAGTTGATTATTCAGGTCGGTCTGTTATTGTCGTCGGTCCTGAACTAGAAATGCATGAATGTGGTCTGCCGAAAGATATGGCGGCTGAACTTTTCAAACCTTTTATTATCCGTAAATTGATAGAACGGGGGATTGTCAAAACAGTGAAATCGGCTAAGAAATTAGTAGATAATAAAGAACCGGTGATCTGGGGAGTGTTGGAAAATGTGTTAAAAGGCCATCCTGTGTTATTAAACAGAGCACCCACGCTCCACCGCCTTGGTATGCAAGCTTTCCAACCTCGTTTGGTAGAAGGGAAAGCTATTCGTCTCCATCCCTTGGTTTGTACTCCTTATAATGCGGACTTTGATGGGGACCAAATGGCTGTGCACGTACCTCTCAGTAATGAAGCAGTGGTGGAATCGCAACTCTTGATGCTTTCTACTCACAATATACTCAACCCTCAAAATGGTTCTCCAATTACGCTGCCTACGCAGGACAAGATTTTAGGACTTTATTACATCTCCAAACGACGAAAAGAAGAAGTGGATAAGGAAGATGTTAAAGGAGAAGGGAAAGCTTTTTATTCCCCGCAGGAAGTAGAAATTGCTTATAATGAAGGAGAGCTGGACTTACATGCTAATATTAAGTGTCGTGTCAACAATTATAAGGAAGAGAAAGATGAGCACGAACAGGAAATTATTGAAACGACAACAGGACGTGTCCTTTTTAATCAAATTCTTCCCGAAAATATAGGTTTCGTTAATACTCTCTTAACCAAAAAAGTACTGCAAAATATCATAGGGAAGATTGTTAATCGAAATTCCATTAAACGTTCAATTGAGTTTTTAGATGAAATGAAGGACTTGGGTTTTGAAATGTCCTTCCGTGGTGGACTGTCTTTTAACCTTATGGATATCGGTATTCCGGAATCCAAACAAAAATTAATTCAAGAGGCTGAAGAAGAAGTGGATGAAATTTGGAATAACTATAACATGGGCTTGATCACGAATAACGAACGGTATAACCAGATTATTGATGTGTGGACGAAAGTAAATACCGAGATTAGTGACAACCTGATGGATAAATTAGCCAATGATAAGAATGGATTTAACCCGGTTTATATGATGTTAGACTCCGGGGCTCGTGGATCAAAAGAGCAGATCCGGCAGTTAGCTGGTGTTCGTGGTTTAATGGCTAAACCCCGTAAGTCCGGAGGAGGTGGTGATATTATTGAAAATCCTATTGTTTCTAACTTTAAAGAAGGGTTGTCCATTTTGGAATATTTTATTTCTACTCACGGGGCTCGTAAAGGCTTGGCGGACACTGCATTGAAAACAGCAGACGCCGGTTATCTCACACGCCGACTGGTTGATGTAGCTCATGATGTAGTGGTAAAAGATGTGGATTGTGGCACCTTGCGAGGATTGAATATTGAAGCCTTAAAAGATAACGAAGAGGTAGTCGTTTCTCTATATGAACGTATCTTAGGACGTGTTACGCTATACGATGTCTATGATCCATTAAGTGAAGAACTGATCATAGAGGCTGGAAAAGAAATTACAGAAGATATTGCTCAAAAGATCTCTGAAACGGCCATTGATTCAGTAGAGATTCGTTCTGTCCTCACTTGTGAGTCCAGAGAGGGGGTCTGTGCTAAGTGTTACGGACGTAACTTAGCAACGGGTCGTATGGCACAAAAAGGAGATTCTGTTGGTATCATCGCCGCCCAATCGATCGGTGAGCCCGGTACACAGCTGACACTACGTACTTTCCACGTTGGAGGTACAGCTTCACGAGTGGCGGAAGAATCACAAATTGAAGCTAAGTTTGCAGGCGTGGTAGAGTTTGATGGAGTTCGCACTACCAAATACGAAGATGAAGAAGGAGAAAAAGTAGATGTTGTACTCAGCCGGACCGGGGAAATGCGTATCTTAGATAAGAAGTCGAACAAACACCTTATCTCTAACCATATTCCTTATGGTGCTCATCTTTACATCAAGGACGGAGATGAAGTAGATAAAGGTGATCTTATTTGTTCTTGGGATCCTTATAACGCTGTTATTGTATCAGAGAAAAAAGGATATGTAGAGTTTGATAAAGTTGTAGAAGGAAAAACTTACCGGGAAGAAATTGATGAACAGACGGGGCACCGCGAAAAAGTGATTATCGAATCGCGGGATAAGAGCATGAACCCTATGATTAAAATCACGAATAAGAAAGGGGACAAAAAATCTAAGAAAACATTAGCTGAATATAATATACCGGTAGGTGCTCACTTGTCTGTTGACTCGGGCGATGAAGTGGAAGCTGGTGAGGTTTTAGTTAAAATACCTCGAACAACAGGTAAATTACGGGATATTACAGGTGGTTTGCCTCGCGTTACCGAGCTTTTTGAAGCACGTGACCCTTCCAACCCCGCTGTTATATCAGAGATTGATGGTGTTGTTTCTTTTGGAGGTGTAAAACGGGGGAATCGTGAAGTGTTTGTTGAATCCAAAGATGGAGAGGAGAAAAAATACATGGTGCCTCTCTCCAAATATATTTTGGTGCAGGAAAATGATTATGTCAAAGCAGGATCGCCTTTGTGTGATGGTGCTATTACCCCTTCGGATATTCTTTCAATTCAAGGTCCCTATGCCTTGCAAGAATACCTTCTTAATGAAATACAAGAAGTTTATCGCCTACAGGGAGTGAAAATCAATGACAAGCATGTGGAAACTATCATCCGACAGATGATGAAAAAAGTGAACATTGAAGATCCCGGAGATACCCGGTTTTTAGAAGGTGAAGCAGTCAATAAATTTGACTTCATCGAAGAAAATGACTGGATATACGATAAACAAGTAGTTACTGATGCTGGTGACTCTAATAAATTTAAAGCTGGGCAAATAGTAACATTGAGAGATCTTCGTGAAGAGAATTCTTATTTGAAGAGAAATGATAACCAGACTGTTGAAACACGGGATACCGTACCGGCTACTTCTAGTCCTATCTTACAGGGAATTACCAAAGCTTCCTTGGGAACGGAAAGCTTTATATCAGCAGCTTCTTTCCAGGAGACTACCCGGGTATTAAGTCAAGCTTCTGTAGCTGCTAAACGGGATGAACTGAAAGGCCTGAAAGAGAATGTGATTGTCGGGCATAAAATACCGGCGGGTACAGGAATGGATGATTTTCAGGACCATATTGTGGGCTCTAAGAAAGAATATGAAGAGTTACTTAAAAAGAAGGATGATACAGATGGAGAAGAAAAAGAGGAAAAAGAAGATGAAGAAAAAGAAAGTAAGAAGTCCAAAAAGAGTAAATCCAAAAAGAAAGGAAAGAGTAAGAAAAAGGGAGGCAGTAAAAAGAAAGGGAAACAGAAAAAAAGCAAGAAGAAAAAGGGAAAGAGTAAGAAGAAAAGTAAGAGCAAAAAGCAAAGCAAGAAGAAAGACAAGAAAAAGAAGGGAAGTAAGAAAAAATCTTCAAGCTCCAAAAAGAAAAAAGGAAAAAGCAGTAGTAAATCCGGTAGTAAAAAGAAAGGAAAGCAGAAAAAGAGTAACAAGAAAAAGGGGAAGAAGAAGGGAAAAGATAAAAACAAGAAAGGTAAAGATAAAGGCAAAAAGTCTTCTAAGAAAAAAGCTGAATCAGATTCGTAATTAAGCAGCTAACCCTACTAAAGAAGAGAAACCCCCTTTTATCCCCTATGTATATTGTGTAATCATTAAACAATAAGTTGAGTAGCTATGGCAGAACAAAATCAAGAAAACACTCAAGAACAAGCTCAGCATCAGACAGCGGATGATAACCAGATTAATATAGAGTTGGATGAAGAAGTAGCTGATGCTATCTATTCAAATTTAGCTATTATTACTCATTCCAATGCAGAATTTGTCTTTGACTTTGTCAAAGTAATGCCCGGAGTCCCAAAAGCTAAAGTGAAATCGCGGATTTTAATGACACCGCAGCACGCTAAACGGTTTTTAAAGGCTTTATCTAATAATGTAGAGAAGTTTGAAAAAGAGAATGGAGAGATAAAAGAACTAGATGATCAACAAGAAGGTGGAGGTGGTATTCCCATGAATTTTGGAGGACCTACTGCTCAAGCTTAACTTTTTGTTTCCCTTCCCTGCTTTTAAGGATTGACTCTATTTTATTTATTTGGTTTTTTAGTTTTTTATAAGTACTAAACTATAAGAGTTACGTTTCTCTTCTTGTTTTAAGCATTGATTATTTATTGAAAAGCTGAGATTCGAGCATTTCTTACTATTTTAAAGATATCTAGCTTGTGGAGTTGAAGGGTAAATGTAATCCTTTCATAGAATTTAGCATCACCTTGAATACCCTCTGACATTAAAGCCGGGATGTAAACTTCCATATAATCGGTACCTGGAGTTAATATCACCCCTGTGTTGTAAGCTATCTTTTCAGAATTAGGATGAAGTGAAGTACCGGCGCCATGAAAAGTACCGACATCTGCAAACACTTTTACTAACTTAGTAAAAGGAAGGTGGCTTTCCAGGTTAAGGCTAACAAGCCATTGGTCGGTTTGTCCAATAGAACTGTTAGTCTTAAAGGCCCCGTCGCTAGGAGCGATTTGGCGAGAAAGAATGGGATCATTAATTTGACGATCAAAATAAAGGTGATCGTAGAGGTAATCTTGCTGACCGTTCCATCCGCTTAAACGAAAGCGGGCGTCAGGATAGTTATCGTTGTTATATAAAAATGATCCTCCGAATAAGCGCATTTCTAGGTTTTTACCATTTTCATTATATGTAAAAGTATATTTACCCTCTCCAAAGGTTTTAACGAAATTTTTACTGTGTTGTACATTAATATTGAATTTAAATGGATTAATTGCCCGATCGTGCTCCTCTTCATAACTGAGTTCATTCACCTTATAACTTTGTCGAGAAACAGGTACTTCACAAACCTTATCAACGTTGTTGGTTTGTGCACAATGAGTTTGATTTTTGTAAATCTGTATGTTGCGCACTTTTGATTTTCTTTGAACAGAACTTGTAGGTGTAGAGGATTGAAAGTTAAAAGTAATGGATGGGCTTACTTTGTAATATTTTAGGTTTTTACGTTCAAAGAAATTGGGATCATCATCGGAAGTGATACTGTAGTATTCTTCTGAAAAAGTGCGTCCTGCCACTTCAAAACGGATGTACTCGAAAAGACTACTATGATCTGTATACCAATTATAAGCCAATCGTCCAAAGCCAGTTACTGAATTTGAGCTAAAACTGTACATGGGAGCTACAAGGTATTCGAAGTTTTGAGGATATAATAAACTATTGTAAAACGCAATGCCAAGCATAGTTTTATCATAATTATTCCAACCCATAATAGGAGCATACGTCAATTCAGTTCGATCACCATTATGTAGGGCTAATAGAGGCTGTAATCGTAAGGGTTCGGTTTTCTTAAATAATCCTTTCGTTTTGATTGTATTGTTTTTTCGGTTGATTTCTGGCATGTTATGTTGAGCATCAATGGTAAAGGCGTCATAATCTCCTTTGGGGTATAATACCTTCATCTTATCAGGGAAACCTCCGTACCATATGGTGTTGACAACTTCACCATCTTTAATAGCGGAAATAGAATAGGGGCCCTTTATACCACCTTTATTTTTGATGGTTAATTCATAATAGACACTTTGTTGGGAGTTATCTCCCTTATTTCGTATGTTAACGGTATCATCTGCAAGGTTGGTGATAGCATAATCGACCTTCCATGTAGTTGATAACATATGATCAAAGAACCAGCTCACTTCTTTCCCTGTTTGTTGAAAAGTGTGGCGGATATCCTGCGGACCCGGGTGCTTAAACTTCCATTTATCATAAAATTTTTGCATCGCATTGTCAAAATTGCTTCGTCCCAAGTAGGCTTCCATATATTCTAAGTAAAGAGGGACTTTCATATAAACCATAACCCCATAATTGAGGGCGGAAAATGTGGTAGAATGTGAGCCCGACGGCTGTTCTCGATGACGATGAGCTTGTAGTTGGTAAAGTATTTTTCGTTGATCGAGTTCTTCTTTACCTACAAAATTTGCCAAATTATTGGCGACAGAAGAGGTGTCTCCTTCCTGTTGTTCTTGCTTTCGCATATGTCGTTTCTCATAGAATGAATTAATTCCTTCATCCATCCAGGGGTGTTGACGTTCATTAAAACCTAATATACCATAAAACCAGTTGTGGCCCAGCTCATGTACTATTACTCTTTCTAAACTAACTCCAGATTGAACATGGCCGATAACTGTTATCATCGGGTATTCCATTCCTCCTCCTGCACTTAATGCCCCGGTCACTGCTGTAGCATGAGGATAAGGATAATTACCTACCCATTTAGAGTAATTTTTAATTGTACTGTTAAGGTATTCGACACTGTGTTTCCACATATTAGCTTGATCATTGGTGAATAGAGCCCAAGTGGTAACAGTACTATCACTATTTGGCAGCTGAACTTTCCCTTTTAGTACATTATACCGTTTATCAGCAAACCAAGCAAAATCATGGACATTTTCAGCATGATAATGGAGTGTCTTTTGTTCAGTAGAAGAGGGAGGGAAATCCATATCATTTTTATTGAATGATGATTTTTGGGCTGTTTGGCGAGCTTTCTGATTAAGCCACTTTCGCTCTCTTTCATTTTGTAGTTGGCCTGTCGCTCCAACCACGTAATTTTTGGGGAGGGTGATAGAAACATCAAAAGTACCGTATTCAGAATAAAATTCTCCTTGATCTAAAT
>CAZIGO010000110.1:0-7985 GCA_964538595.1 uncultured Chitinophagales bacterium
GGGATTCAGTGGGTTCCACTTCTAAGGCTCAGTTCTTTTCTAGTTCTTTCTCTAGCCGATTTTTAAGGTGGCGGGAAGTGACATACTCTCCTTCTTTCCCAAAAAATGGGGAGTCATTAACCGTGAATAACATGCTCATAGTAGGTTCGTCCACCGAAATAGTGGATAGGGGAGTAGGATGGTCGGGATCCGTGACCGTATCACCAATTTCAAAATTCTCTAATCCCATAATGGCACAGATATCACCAGCCTCAACCTCTTTGACACGCTTACGCTCCATGCCTTCAAAGACATATAATTCTTTTATAGTACTCTTTGTTATCTCGTCCTCCTTTTTAACCAATGCTACTTTTTGCTTTTCTTTTAACGTTCCCCGGTTTAATCGGCCGATAGCTATTTGCCCAATGTATTCGGAGTAATCCATTGAGGAGATAAGTAGTTGTACAGGTCCTTCCTCTACCTGGGGAGGGGGGATTTCCTTTTTTATTTTTTCTAATAATGGTGAGACATCTTCGGTAGGTTGTTCCCAATTTTCAGCCATCCATCCTTCTTTAGCTGAACCATAGATGGCGGGAAAGTCTAACTGATTTTCTGTGGCCTCAAGTTCTGCCATGAGGTCAAATACCTCTTCGACTACCTCATCCGGCCGGCAATTGGGTTTATCTATTTTATTGATGACTACAATGGGATGTAAACCTAATTGCAATGATTTTTGTAATACAAACCGGGTTTGGGGCATGGGGCCTTCGAAAGCATCAACCAACAATAATACACCATCGGCCATATTTAAAACACGTTCTACTTCACCTCCAAAATCGGCGTGGCCGGGGGTATCTATAATATTGATCTTTAAATTTTTATAATGGACAGCCGCATTCTTGGACATGATAGTGATGCCCCTTTCTTTTTCTAAGTCTTGTGTATCCATTATAAGCTCTCCGGGGTCCTTGTGATTTTCGAAAAGTTGGCATTGCTTAAATATTTGATCCACAAGGGTGGTCTTACCATGATCGACGTGGGCAATAATAGCTACATTTCTTATTTCTGTCATAAATGCCGGAAGGTTTCTACCTGTTTACTACTATTCACTTTCTCATCAATATTAGTAGAAAGAACAGCAAAGATAACGAATCATGGCTTCAATTATGATGGCTCAGCGAAATTTATGTATGAGATCAATTAGCATCATATTAATTGGAAGGAATAGTAGTCGGGGCGGCTGGATTTGAACCAGCGCTCTCCAGCACCCAAAGCTGGCGCGTTAGGCCGGACTACGCCACGCCCCGATTAGATAATTGTTTACAAAGTTAGTAAATTACCCCCGTTTTTCTCAAAGAGTTAATGGGAAGAGGCGTTCTTTAAAGTAAATACCGTGATTTCAGGTGGGATGCCTATGCGTCCGGGAAAAGCCACACAACCAAAACCTCTATTGACATAGATGAATTGATCCTTTTTTTCGTAAAGGCCCGCCCATTGTTTATAATAATATTGAACAGGACTCCATTTAATTTTCCCCCATTCTATACCAAATTGCATTCCATGGGTATGGCCAGCAAATGTAACATCAATGTCCTTGTATTTATCATTGGTGGTAACTATTTTGTTCCAATGGCTTGGATCATGAGAAAGAAGTAGCTTGACAGATTCTTCTTCCACTCCTTCTAGGGCTTTATCTAAATTAGCTTCTCGAGGCATCCAACGTAAATCGCCCCAGTTTTCTACTCCTATAATAGCCAGGCGTTGCCCTTCTTTTTCAAGAACCCGGTTTTCATTCATTAATAAATCCCACCCTAACTGTTCAGTAATGACGTTACTCAGCTGGCCAATATGGGTTTCTTGTTCCTCCTTACTTGGACGCAGCTTGGGATGTTTATAATCATGGTTGCCTAAGATAGCATATACACCCAGGGGGGCTTGTATTTTATTGAATACATCCAGATAGGGATCTACTTCAGAAATTTTGTGATTAATAAGATCTCCCGTAAAAAAGATCACATCAGCGTTTTGCTCCATTAAAAGTTTGACCCCTTTTTTAACTCCACTTTTAAAAATAAATGTCCCGGCATGGACATCAGATATTTGAGCGATCCGCAATCCTTCGAAGGCAGGAGGTAGTTGGTGAATAGGTAAGTCGATATGATGAACTTTAAAATTGTATGCTCCTCTTAGTACTCCATAACTGATAGCAGTAAAAGGAACTGTTCCAGCGGCCAAGCCGGCTTTGGCTAATACATCAGGTCGTGTAAAGGCTGAAGGATCTTGCGGGAAAGAATCTGCATAATAAAGGGTGATCTTTTGAATGCCTAACTGTATATAGCCAATAATATCCCCTATGAACAAAAATAAAACCGTAAATATTTTAGAAAAATAATTAGCAAATATACCAGTACGGATCAATTGAGGGGAAAAATTGGTAAACTTTACATAAAAATATCCTACAATAGTGATAAAGGTAATAGTCCAATATAAAAGTGTTAAAAAGTAAAGAAAAGTAGAGGGGAAATTTTGAAAAGTGTTTAAAAGAGCCTGTAGCACATAGTAATCGATGCATAAAAATAAAAGTAGGGCCATTCCAATTTTATAAATCCTTCGCGTCATGTTATTCCCTTTGGACGATCTTTACTATCGCTCCCTAGATATTTATTGGATTAAAAAAAGGTTTGTGATTTTTTTAAGACCCCGAATGGCGGGCATTGCGTCTTAAATTACACAATAAATCACAAACGGAAAAATTATTCTGTATCTTTTGTAATGACGGCGTAAATATACATGATTAAACTTTTCTTTACTAAAATGGATTATAATAATTGAAGGGGGATGAATATATATTATGATAAGTAAATTTTCATGATAACATCGATGTCCAGTTTTTATTTCAAAAGGGCTGATTTAAAAAATGAATAAAGGGCGGTAACTTAAAGTCAATCGGTGGACGATTAATTCGCAAGAACATAATTATAATCCTTTTGTAATTTCATGGATGAATCGGTTGGAGGTCCTTTTTATAAATCAGTGTTATCAGGAGGAGCATTGTAGAATAATTAATTTTCTTTTTCTTGTTTAGGCGTAATAGGTTTTATAAATGGCCAAGAACTATTATGACATATTGGGAGTTTCCCGCCAGGCAGATTCCCAAACGATACGTAAAGCTTTCCGTCGATTAGCGAAAAAGTATCATCCTGATATAAATAAAAGTGCTTCTGCTATTGATAAGTTTCATAAAATTAAAGAAGCATATGAAGTGCTTAAAGATGAAAAACGACGAAAAGCTTATGATAAATCTTTAGATCAGTCTATTAGACCGGAAGATCTGGCAGCGGACATAGAACAAATAAAAAACTATATTGCTTGGCAGCGAAAAAAACGAAAGGAAAAGCAGGAGCGAATACGCCAAAAAGAAAATGCGCTGTTTAAGTATGTAATTAAAGTGTTATTTTTGCCCGCTTTGTTTGTAATACTAGGAATTTTAGGAGTATATATATACGATAATTATCAAAAGAAAAAAGTGTTACAAAATAAAGGGATCCCGACAGTAGGACATATACAAGCTGTAAATAGCGGGTTTATAGGGCCGGCTTATGCTCAATATGTTTATAAAGTTCATGGAAAATGGTATAGCGGTACCATACAACTTTCTTTAAAGATGGATGCTACTCCTGTAGGAGAAAATGGGATGCCGGTACATCCTGGTGATAAATTTAAGGTTTTATATGTTCAAGATAATCCTTCCAATAGTAAAGTATTATTACAACACCCTACTCAGGAACAATTAAAACGGTATCACCAAATGGCCAAGGATAAGTGTGTTAGTGTTCGCTCCTCTGAGCAAAAGGAGATGGGAAAACTCATTCAGTTTTGTGATTGTTTAGTGGAGAGAGTATACCAACATAAAGGCATCGATGGGTATGCAGACATCTATTTTCAAGATGTCAGTTTTGCCCGTAACGCTTCTCACAATCGCCGTACTTATAAAAAATTGATGAGGAATATAACTATTAAAACCGAGGCTCGCCAGTGCCGGCAGCGCTATCTTAATAATTGATGTATTAAAGCTTACTGATGAGCTTTTCTAATCCTTGATCAGTAATTTCATGTCCTCCCTCATATTCAATGGTCTGATGAGGTATATGATTTTCGGAAAGCACTTCCGCTTGATGTACTACTTTTTCCGATTTTACGGTAGTATCATCAGTACCATGCATTAACCATACATTTAATTTTTGGAAGATTTCTTGGTCCACTTTGAAGTCAAGATCAGGGGGGAACAGACCAGCCCATAAAATAAAGTTGTCTACCTTGCAATTATTGTTGGATATCCATCTACTAACCGTAGCCGCTCCTTGTGAAAAACCTAAGATATTAATCTTTACACTTTCTTGATGGTCGTATAATAATGAATGGTAAAGGCGATCTAAGTAATTGACATAGTCCTGTATTTCACTCTCTCGGGCTTCTTTTGTCATCCATGAAGCTCCCACTTTACCGTTTACGCCTTTTAAGTAAAATCGGGATAAGGCTTCCGGTGCTACAATGAAATGCTCTTCATTCTCCAGTAATGTAAAGTTTTGCAAGAATTTTTGAGCTAAATCACCATAACCGTGACATACAAACCAGATGGTACTCGTTTGTTCATTTAATTCTCCTAACGTAAAATAACGTGCTGTTTTGTTAATGGTGATAAATCCTTCATTCATAGTGATAACCTTTGCCTTGATCAGATTCAATAGCAACCCCTAATCCTAATACAATACGATTAACAAAGTTAAAATAAGAAATTATTAGAGAAGCATCTAAAATAGCCCGGTCTCCTAAACCAGATTTTCGTAAAGGTTCGGCATACTTATTTTCAGTAATTGTGCTGGGGTGTCGAGTAAGATCTACTGCATAATCACAGAGCAATTGATCGGTCTTGTCAAGATCAAGTTGCGAGGGGTCTTTTTTTAATTGATCGACAAGTTCTTGATCTTTCCAAAAGTGGAGCAGCGCTTCACTATGATGGCGTTGACAATATTCGCAATTGTTTTCTGTTGAGGTTACTATAGCCATCATTTCACGTTGATATCGCCGCAGGGGGGAGTTGCCGAACATGAGCGTCATGTACAAATCCATGTGATTGACGATAGAAGTGGGGTTGAGACTTTGTATTTGATGGACGGCCGCCAATTTTCCTCTTTTTTTAATAAGATCGTCGTAAATTTCTTTAAGTTGACCTTTGGCCGCCTCCGGGGGAATAACATCTATATAGGGCATAGTTATTTTTTGGTATAAATAATTATTAATAATAGGAATTCTCTTACGATATATTATATTGTGATTACAAAAATAAGATAAATTATATGTTACAGCGAATAGCATTAACCATAGGTCTGATTTGTGTTATTATATGGGGAAGTATTAGTAATGAGGAAGACCAACAGTTTTTTGTTGAGAAGCAAGTGTATATCAAAATTAAGTCTTCACAAAACAAACTACCCCCTATAAGGAGTACGCAGCAACTTAATAAGTTACAACATTACCCTGAGCTGTACCATCTGGCTCAACAATTTACTTTTAAATACTTAAAATGTCCATTTGTCACTTCAAGAGCTGGGTTGAAAAATATTTATAAAATAAAATGGAAAAGCAATAAAGGAGAGAACCAACTCATACAGAAGCTGCAGCAAATATCTTATATAAGATATGCCGAAAAAATACCGGCTTATGAATTGTATTTTACCCCTAATGATTATGACTCGCTACAGCGGTGGTATATGGATACAGTAGATGCTCCACTGGCCTGGGATAAAAGCCGGGGTAATGCCAATGTCAAAATTGCTGTTCTGGATAATGCAATAGATTATGACCATCCTGATCTGAAGGGAGATATCTGGAGAAATCGTGACGATACACCGGGTGACAGTGTGGACAATGATAATAATGGCTATATTGATGATTTACAGGGCTGGGATGTAGCAGATAATGATAATGATCCCTCTCCCCCTTATTTAAAGTTGTTTGGGTTCAATGTTTTTGTCCATGGAACTCATGTGTCTGGTATTGCCAGTGCAGTGACAGACAATGATAGAGGGATAGCTGGAATGGGCTTTGGAACGAGTTTAATACCGGTTAAGGTAACGGAAGACTCCTCGCTTTCTCCTTTTTCTGTATCTCATCCGGCAGAGGGCTTGGATTATGCTATAGCAGCCGGGGCTGATGTGATCAATATGTCTTGGGGTGGTGATACCAGTCAATTACCGAACTCAAAAACGATACATCAACTTGTTGAAGTAGCCGATAGCTTAGGTATTGTGTTGGTGGCGGCATCGGGTAATAGCGGTGATACCTCTTTGACTTATCCCGCCGCTTATGAGGAAGTTATTGCGGTGGGCGCAACAACCCGCAAAGATAAAATGGCTGGTTTTTCCAATTATGGCAGTTGGCTGGATGTAGTGGCTCCTGGAGATAGTCTTTGGAGCACGCTCCCTGATTCGTTAAGCTATGGAAAAAAACAAGGCACTTCGATGGCTTCTCCCTTGGTGGCCGGAATCACTGGGCTCATGCTTTCTTATAATCCAAATTATACAAAATCGCAAATTACAGCTTGTCTTAAAGCAGGTTGCGAAAATATTGATGCCTCTAACCCCTCATATGTAGGGCTTATGGGAGCCGGTCAGGTAAATGCTGATAGTGCTTTGGCTTGCATGACACCTCCTCCTGCACCTATTGCGGGCTTTTATGCGCAGCAAGATACATTTTATGTTAATGATACTACTCAACTGATAGATACTTCGCAGAATGCTCCTATGCAATGGAGTTGGCAGTTGCCTAATGGTAATCCTTCTTCATCTAAAAAACAAATGCCTACTGTTAGTTATTCAGAGGGAGGAAAGTATAAGGTGACCCTTAAGGTTAGTAATGCTTCCGGTTCAGACCAAGTTAGCAAAGATAATTATATTACTGTATTGGATACTAGCAATACAGGTATAGCTGATTACCAAAGAGGGAACCTGGAGGTTTACCCTAATCCTATAAGGGGGGAGTACTGTTATCTTCAGTGTCCTTCTGCTTATTCAATAGGAAAAAAGGTAAAACTTATTAATGCTGAAGGACAAATAGTAAAGCGATATGAGTTACCAGCAAATCAACATAGCTGGCGGCTTAACATTCCATCTTCCTTACACGGTTTGTATTTTTTAAAGGCGGTTCATCAACAAAATATGTGGATAAAGAAAGTGCTAATAATATAAAATTGATTATTGGTCATGAACCCATTGAGCGATATGTTTCATTGCTTTGATCACTTTAGAGCAATGATTTTCAACGAAGTCATCAGGGAGTTCTTTATGCAATGGTATCTGATAACTGGCTTTTAATGCTTTTTCTCCATCGAAGTCTACATAGGCTAGTCGAGCGGACAATTCATCAGTTGGACGTTCGAAGTCATCGCCCGGCAGAATAGCTACACCGGTATCCTCTAATAGTTGTTCACAAAGTGCTGTACTGCTTTTAATTCCTTTTTGGTAGAGTTGATCTTTAATAGGTGAAAAATCTAAAAATAAATAGAACCCTCCGACAGGAGGATGAACGTTGATGTCTGCTTCGGATAGCATTTGAGTACATTTTTTCCCTAACGTGGCTAATATACGACGGGCGTGTTGCAAATAGAGTTCTATAGAGGTGCCTCCCCTGAAGGCTCTAACAGCGGCATATTGTATGGGAGAACTTACCGAAGTATAAGTTTCACTTGCTACAACACTCATGGCGTCCCTCAACCATTTTAATTGAGAGGGGAAAGTAAAAGTGCCTAAACGCCAACCTCCTGCTCCACACCATTTGGAGAGTCCCGAACTAATTATAGTGCCCTCTGGGTAATAACGGGCAATAGAAATGTGTTCTCCTTTGTGGTGGAGTTGACCATAAATCTCATCAGATAATATAAGCATTCCATATTCTCGAGCTATATCGGCCAACTTCTGTAATTCGGATTTGGAATAGGTGCTACCAAT